>JAPOWL010000337.1 GCA_026707615.1 Acidobacteriota bacterium
TGGCACGGCCGCTCCCGGAGCCGGACCCCCTCCAGGAGATCCGGAGAGCCGCGGAGAACGCGGGAATCGCCCGGAGCGGCCGTCCGCTGAAGAAGCGCCTTCCGTCCGTGCGACTGCCGGAAGCAGGGAGTATCGCCGACATCGTGCGGGAGAACCGCGGGTGACAGAGAACTCGGCGCAACCGTCGCCCTGGTACCGCACCTACGACCTCTTCGAGGCGCGCCGGGTGGGGTCCGCACGCAATCCGGCGCCGCACCAGCGGCGGGCGCTCCACGACCTTGAGAGCTGGTACCGCAAACCCGAGAACGCGCGCGGCGGGATCCTCGTCCTGCCGACCGGGGGCGGCAAGACGTTCGTCGCCAGCCGTTTCCTGTGCGGGCACCCGCTGTCGGACAGGCAACGCATCCTGTGGCTCGCGCACACGCACCACCTGCTGGAACAGGCGCACGAAGCACTCGAATACGCGATGCCGCAGGTGCGAGAACCCGCGGAGACCATCCGGACGCGGGTCGTCTCGGGCTCCGTCGGGCACTTTCGGCCGGCCAACATCGAACCGGATGACGACGTCGTGCTGTGCTCGCTGCAGACCGCGAGCCGTGCTTTCGAGCAACGCCACCCGCGGTTCCTGGAGTTCCTCGACGCGGCCGCCGGCGGCCTGTTCGTCGTGTTCGACGAGGCGCACCACGCGCCCGCTCCCAGCTTTCGCCGCTTGCTGCTGGGAATCCGGGACCGCTGCGCGCAATCGGGACTGCTGGGGCTTACCGCAACACCGACGTATTCGAACGAGCGCAAGCAGGGCTGGTTGAAGCGGCTGTTTCCGCAGGGAATCGTCGCGCAGGAGGACGCCTATACCCTGATGGCGGCGGGCGTGCTGGCCCGGCCCCGCCTGGAGGAAGTGGACACGCAGGTAGTGCCCGAGTTCGACGAGCGGCAGTACCTCCAGTGGGTCTCGACCCATCGCGACCTGCCGGCGTCGATCATCACGCGACTGGCGGAGAACCAGGGACGCAACGACCGCATCGTGGCCCAGTACGTCAACAACCGGGCGAAGTACGGCAGGACGATTATGTTCGCCGATCGCTGGTTCCAGTGCGAGTACCTCGTGGAAGCGCTGAAGAGGAGGGGTGTGCGCGCGGACGCCGTGTACTCGCGCGTCGTGTCCGTCCCCGGCGGCGCCGAGGTCCGCCGCCGACACAGGGTGGGCGACAACGCCGCCGCCCTCGCCCGCTTCAAGCGCGGCGAACTCGACGTGCTGATCAACGTGCAGATGCTCACCGAGGGCACCGATGTGCCGGACGCTCAGACCGTCTTCCTGACGCGGCAGACCACCAGCGAGATCCTGCTCAAGCAGATGGTCGGCCGGGCGCTGCGCGGACCGAAGTTCGGCGGCACGGAGGACGCCTACATCGTCTCGTTCCTGGACAACTGGCGGCAGTACATCAACTGGGCGGCCTACGACCAGATCGAGGAAGGGAAGGCAGACGAGAAGCGACCGGAATACGGGGCGCGACCGCCGTTGCAGTTGATCTCGATCGAGCTCGTCCGTCGCCTGGCCCGCCAGATGGACAGCGGCCTCAACATCAACTCCTTGCCCTACTCGGCGCTACTCCCCGTCGGCTGGTACCGGGTCGAGTACGATGCCGCCGTTGGTATCGATGAAGCCGATGCCGGCGGCGGCGACTCGGATGACGTCGAGTCGGTCCGCCGACTGCTCATGGTGTTCGAGGGCGAACAGCCGCGTTTCGAGCAGCTTCTAGACCGGCTGGAGGCAGAGGACCTGGTCGCCTTCGAGAACGAAATGCTGCAGAAGCCCGCCGTCCTCGACCGCGTGACGGTCTGGCGGGATACGCTGTTCGACGAGGCCGCCGACCGGCCGGGGGGTGATCTGACCGATCATCTGCTCGACTTGGCCCGGCACATGGCGCAGCACGACGGACAGAGGCCGGAGTTCTTCACGTTCGACGCGCGGAAAGACCACGACCTGGACGCCATCGCCCATGACGACATCGACCGAGACCTTGGTCCTCGGGCGGTGGCTCAGGCGTTGCAGGTTGAGTACGCAAGACGCGACCGGCTCTGGAGGACCTTCTATCGCAACTACGATCAGTTCAAGTCCGAGTACGACGCTTGCATCAATCGCATGATGCACGCAGAACGGCACGGCGCCGATCCCCGGCATCACCAGCCAACCTTCAGGACGCCGCAGCACTATCCGGAGCTGGAGCCGAGCGACGAGACGAAGCGGGAAGTGAAGGTGCGGGACAACTACCGCTGTTGCTGCTGCGGGAACGACAACGCGAGGTGGCTGGAGATCGATCACGTCATGCCGAAGTATCTGCACGCCGACCACAGGCGCGAGAACTTGCAGACCCTCTGCCGCACCTGCCACCGGCAGAAGGGCCGTGAGGAGCGGATCGATTTCCGCAACCACCGGACTACGCTGACCGCGGCTCCCAACGGTCTTCCGGACGGACCGCTGCCGCTCGGGCAGGACGCCAGGGACGCGTGGCATTGGGAGATGTACCTGCGGCGGTGCGTGAACTTCCACTACCGGTGTGCGGCGGTCGAAAGCGTGGATCTCGCAGCTCGGGGCGAGCGCTTTCGGACATGGCGAATCTGGCTGTTCCAGGGCAACGATCCGGCTTGGCTGGATCCCCATCTACCGGCACTCGCCGCACGTATTCGGCGTGCGCGAGAGGAAGCGGGGTTCCAGCCGGCACCGGAGAAGATTCTGATCGCCGGATGAATGCGTGTCTTCCGCTGCGTCCGGGCGGTGGACCGGTCCTTGAAGACGCGAAAGACGCGTCTTCCACGCCGACAACCGACGTCATCCAAAGACCGGTAATTGTGCTTCCCTGCGCGCGAGCCCGGGCGAGAATCACGGGGACTCGCTGGGCGAGAATCACCCGGATTCGCTGGCTGACACGTCGCTCTTGGACTTCAACTGTCGATTCAGGCGGCCCAGCGGTTCCGAGAACCCCTCTTCCAGCTTGACAATGTACTTGCAGAGCCACTCGATCATCGCCGGCCAATTCTCTTCGTTGAAGCCGTCGAACGGGTGCGCATAGCAGACTCGACTTGCCTTCTTGCCGTCCAGCCGTTGCCACTGGAGTTCCGCGCCGAAGCGATCCTCGACCTTCCGTTTGTCTCGCTCGAGCTGGTCGAAAAGCCACTCGTTTTCGGTCGCATCGGGACGCGTAAGGTAGAGTTCCACACGCACTTCGTTTCTTGAGAAGATCATGTTGTAACCGCAGCCGGCCACACCCGTGGCACTGGCCAGCCAATGCTCTTTGGACGGGCTGATGTTCTTGTACCGGGAAACGCCGCTGGCGTGGAGTCTCTCCAGAGTCTTCGTCCAGAACGCCCGGCGCATTTCGTGGCGATGCTCTCGCGTGTCTTGATCAGACTTCTCTTCGGATTCCTTGGCGGCCATTCCGATCATGTAGTCCGCCGCCTCAGGCGTGGGGATGATCTGTCGAAGGTCGATCAGCAATTCTTGCTCGAAGCCGTATGGCACCACCCGGAAGCACTGCGCCCGGATCCCATGTTGAATCAGCCAGAGTACCGTTGATGTGACCTCCTTCCGGAAGTTCGCCGCGACCAGAATCAGTCGCTGCCCGTTGCCCGCATTCAGCACGGTGTCGTCTAGATCGTCGACTTCGAGGAACTCGCACAGCCTTGTTGCTGCATTTCCCCCCTCGTACCAGCGGTCGAGGTACTTTTGATAGATGGCGATGATCTCCGCCTTCTTCAGAGTGGAGCAGTAGGCAACGTACTTGAGCGCCTGCCATACGACATCGCGACCGGAATCGTCGAGCTTGTTCTCGACGATCACCAAGCGACCCTCCTTGTCGAGTGCCAGGACATCAAGGCGTTCGCGGGTGTCCTCGAAGCCGTCGAACTCTTTCTGAATGATGAGGAGATCCTCCCCAAGCACCTCCGGTGTCTGCACCAGCCATTCCTGAAGGTGGTCGCGCTCACGCAGATGCAGGTCGCTGAAGCGCGGTTCTTCAAGTCGAACGAGGCGGTTCTCCGAACGGTTGACCTGGAACATCCATCTACCTCACGAGGTATCTGACCAGCGGAGCCGGACGACCTCTTCGCGGAGATGCCATCGGACAGTCGGGCTCGCCCCCGCCGCCGCGGAGCGACTCCAGATCAGGAAGGACAGACGCGGGACGCCGCCGCCGCATGGATTCAGTCCTGCCGCGCGATCCGGGCTCCCCACAAGGCCCCCACCGCGCCCAGCGGCAGGTTCAGCCAGCCAAGCCACGTGGGGCTGCGCGCGGCACCCATGCCCACGATCATGCCGACGTCCGCGGGGCGCACTCCGGCCTCCGCGGGAACGTAGAGGGCCAGCGACAGCGCCCCGGCCACCAGCAACACGGCGACCAGGATCCAGACGCCGTACCGGTCCGCCGCCACCTTCGCGCAGACGAAGCCGCCCGCCGCCGCACCCACCACGGCCACGACGATCCACCCCGCGTTCCAGGCCGCCGATGTCTCCCAACTGTCGGGCCGGAACGCGCCGTCGGGCCCCAGCACGAACCACATGATCATCGGCAGCACGAACGAGACGATGGCCACCGCGACGTAGCCCAGCGCGGCCGCTCCCACGTTGCGCAGCGGTGACTTCATCGCTTCCCCTCCGTGTCCGTTGGTCTGGCTACGTCCGGTCGCGTTCAGCCTATACCGGAAGCCCGCCGCGGCGAAGGCGTTCGGCGTCCGGAGCAGACGGGAGCGCACGCCGGCGTCCACTGTCCGCAAGCACGGCCGGGCAGGCCGCGAAGGCACGCTCGCGGCTCGTCGAGCCGCGACAGGTGCCGCAGCCCGCGAGCCGACGCGAGTCAGGGGGCGCGCGGTCGCTCAGTCCACCTGCAGGGCGCGGGACACGTCCAGCCTGACGATGCGCAGGGCCGGAGCCACGAATGCCGCCGCGCAGACCGCCATGAGCAACAGGAGCACGCCGGCCCAGACCACCGCATCGGCGGCCAGGACGCCGGCTGCGACCCGGGCGGCGACACCGTGGACGACGAGGGCCAGGACCGCACCGCCGCCGAGGCCGGCGGCGACCAGCCACCCACCGGTCGCCAGCACGTGACGGACGAGGGCGCCGGCGCGGGCGCCCAGCGCGGAGCGGATGGCCATCTCGCCCGTCCGCCGCACGACGAGGTAGGCGATGACGCCGTAGAGGCCGATGACCCCCAGCAGGGCGGCAACGAGGCCGGAGGCGCCCGCCACGGCTGCCGCCACGCGGAACGGGAGCATCGTGACGTCGGCCGTCTGGCGCAGCGTCTCGGTCTTCAGGAAGAAGAGATCCGGCTCGGTGCGGCGGAGCTCGCCGCGGATGTCGGCCGCCAGGGCGGCCGCATCGCCGCTGGTCCGGGCGAGCACGGCCGCACCCGACTGGAGCCACTGCGAAGCGGCCAGGTGCAGGTAGGGAGCCGGGGCCTCCGTGGGGAAGCGCACCTTGTAGTCGGCCGACACGCCGACGACCTCGATCTCGGGTCCGTCCCAGTCGGTCAGGCGAAACCGGCGCCCGAGGGCGGTCCCTTCCGGCCAGTAGCGCAGGGCCATCGCCTCGCTGACGACGGCCACCAGCGGCGACGCCGGGGTGTCCGCCGTGTTGAACGTCCGCCCTCGAAGCAGCGGCACCCCGAGCGTACGGAAGTAGTCCGGCGACACTTCGACCTTGACGATGGTCGCTCCCCGATCGGCCGGGCCGTGGTGGCCGGGCACGAGGACGGTCCGGGGACTGAACGAGGTGTCGAGCGGTGTGCGCGAGGTCAGCGCCGCCGAGTCCACCCCCGGCATCGACCGCACGCGGTCGAGTGCGTCGCGCAGGAAGCGGTCCGCGCGCTCCGCGTCGTAGCCGACCATGAACAGGTTCGTGGCGACGGCTGCGACGCGGTCCGGATCGAACCCGAGCGCGGCGCCCGAGGTCGATCCGACCGCACCGCGGATCGACAGGCCCGCGACGACCAGCAGCGGGACCGTGACCGCGAGCTGCGCCGCCACCAGGGCGTCCCGCAGGAACCAGCGCTGCCCCCCGCCGCTCGCGACGGGCACGGTGCCGTTCAGGTCGCGCCGCAGGCCCGGCCGCGTGGCCTGCAGCGCCGGCACGAGCGCCGCCAGCAGGCCCGCTCCCGCCGCCACCGCGGCCGTGAACAGGAAAGCTCGCGCATCGAGGGGGAAGTCCAGGGAGATCGCCGCGATCGAGACGGGCGACTCCACCGTGGCCAGCATTCGCAGCAGGCCCCACGAAATGGCCAGCCCTCCCGCGGCGCCGAGCGATGCCAGGAGGAGGCCCTCCGTCAGCAGTTGCTGCACCAGGCGGCGCCGGCTCGCGCCGATGGCGAGCCGCACCGCGATCTCCCGCCGCCGGGCCACGGAACGGGCCAGCAGCATGCCCATGACGTTCGCGCAGGCCACCAGCACGACGATCCCGACCGCGAGCATCAGGCTCGCCGCCACGACGTTCACGGGGCCGCCCACCTGCGGCGGCAGTCGCACGTCGTTCGTCAGCGTCAGCGAAGGGCGCTGGTTCTCATTGGATTGCGGATAGGCCGCTTCCAGGTCCGCCATGATCACGTCGATGTTCGCCGCCGCCTGCGCCAGCGTGACGCCGTCACGAAGACGTCCCTTGACGAACATCCAGCGGAACCCGCGGCGCTCGAGTTGCGTCTCGCCCGGCGACGGCACTCGGGTCGAGATGCCCATCGTCGCCAGGTCGGCGATCCACGTCATCGGGATCCACAGGTCCGGGCCGGGAATCGGCGGCATGCCGTAGAACGCCGGCGGCGCCACCCCGACGATGACGTAGGGGAGCGTGCGGACGTGGAGGGTCCGTCCGACGACGTCGGGATCCCGACCGAACGCCCGTTCCCACAGTCCGCTGGAGATCACGGCCACACGCGGGGCCGTGGGCCGATCGTCCTCCGGCGCCAGCAGACGGCCGCGGACGGGCCGCAGGCCCAGCAGCTCGAAGTAGTTGCCGGTCACCGTCTCGCCCATCACGAGGCTCGTGGCCTCGTCCACCCGAGTCACGGCCGCCATCGGAGCGTGCGCGGCCATGTCCGTGAAGACGTCGTTCTCGGCACGCAGGTCCAGGTAGTCCGGATAGGAAGTCGTCGTGAACGGATCGTCGGGCAGGCCCGTCCAGACGTCGACGAGCTGCGCCGGACGCGCGACCGGCAGTGGATGGAAGAGGAAGGCGTCGACGACCGTAAAGATCGCGGTGTTGAAGCCGATCGGGATGGCCAGAGACACGACGGCGGCGAGCGTGAATACCGGGTTGCGCCGCGCCGTTCGAAGTGCGTAGGCCAGATCGCGGATCAGGTCCTCGATCGGGCGCGTGCCGCGCGCGTCGCGAACTGCCTCCCGGATTGCCTCGGTGCCGCCCAGCCGCACGTGCGCCTGCCGCTGTGCCTCCCGCGGCGGAAGCCCCGCGTTCAGGTTCTTCTCCTCTTCCATCTCCAGATGGAAGCGCAACTCCAACTCCGTCTCGGCGTCCTCGCGCCGCCATCGGAGCAGTTGCCGGAGGCGCGCGGCCAGCTCGCGGAGCGGCCTCACTCCGTGCCTCCCGCCCAGTTCAGCACGCCGTTCACGCCGTTGACCGTACGCTCCCACGCGGCCCGCTCGCGGTCGAGCTGCTCGCGGCCGGCGTCGGTCAGCGAGTAGTAGCGGGCGCGGCGGTTGTTCTCGGTGACCCGCCAGTCGGAGCGCACCCAGCCCTTCCGTTTCAGGCGCTGGAGGGCCGGATACAGCGTGCCCTGCTGGATGGCGAACACCTCGCCGGACATCTGCTCGATGCGCTGCGCCATGCCCCAGCCGTGCATCGGCTCGATGGCCAGCGTGCGCAGCACGAGCAGCTCCAGCGTGCCCTGCAGAACGTCGGTTCGACCTGCGACCATCGCCTTCGCCGCCTCCTTTTGACAGTCTGAACGTAGTCTGCCACACGTTCTTCAGATTGTCAAAACGACGGGCGCATCGGCGAGAGAGGGAGAGCCCGGTCCGTGCAGCCAGCAGGCGGCGTGCCCTTGCTCCGGGACTCCACCCGCCGCCGCCGGGGGCTCGCGGAGAGAGCGCGGCGGCCTACGGGCGCGGCGGCCTACGGGCGCAAATACCGCAGTCAGTCGCAGAGCCGCTCGGCGAGGGCGGTGAAGTCCTCGACGATGAGGTCGGGCTGGTGGGGCGAGTCGCCGAAGGGACGCCGCCGCCGGTCGATGAACGCCGCGCGCATGCCGGAGGCCTTGGCGCCGATGCAGTCGAACGCGTGGTTGGCGACGAACAGCACGCTCGTCCGGTCGATGCCGAGCCGCTTGCACGCGGCGGCATAGGTCGCGTGGTGCGGCTTGAAGTAGCCGGCCTCCTCGACCGAGATGACCGCGTCGAAATCGAACCCGATGTGCGGCTTCGCGGCCTCCAGCATGTCGCGGTCTCCGTTCGAGAGAATCGCCAGGCGATATTGCCCGCGCAGGCGGCCGAGCGCCTCCAGAACGTCCGGGAACGGCTTCAGCCGCTCGATGCAGCCGACCAGCCCGCGCACCTCGTCGGGGGTGTGGTCGATGCCGGCCCGACGCATGACCTGCGCCACCGCCCGGTGCCCGATCTCCCGGTAGGAGGTGTGCCCGCGGTCGCAGAGCGAGTCGATCATCGAGTCCTCGAAGTGCGTTCGCCGCCACCAGGTGACGAAACGGTGCGGCTCGCCGGGCCAGCCCTTGCGGGCGAGGAACGGCGTCACCATCTCGGTCAGCCCGCCCTGCATGTCGACCACCGTGCCGTACTGGTCGAACATGAGGGTGGTGACCTCGCGGCGCAGGCGGGCGGCGTCGGCGATCATCGCGGACCATTCTGCCCGTAGCGCGGGTGCCGGGTCGAGTCGCGAATGGCCGTAGCGGCGCCCGCGTGAGTCTCGATCGTGGAACTGCACCGCGACCGAGAATCTGCCGCCTTGGCATCCGGTCAGCCTGTTCGCTGCGCCCTTCGACCATTGTCCCGGGGCCGCAGCGGGGCGAGCCGGCCTCGACCGCGGAGCCCCGCGAAGCGGGCGGGCGCAGGCCACGGCGCGGGCCGTAGAATGACGCCATGTGCACACGAGCCCGCGCCGGGCTTGCCGCGCTGTCCGTCCTCCTGCTCGCCGCGCCGCTCGGCGCGCAGGACGCGGCGCAACCGCGCCCCAGGGTCGCCCCGAGCGGCCGGGTGACGACGAGCGTGACGTTCGACGGGCGGGTGCTTCCCGATGGAAAGTGGTTCACCCTCACGCCATCTCACTCCGGCCCGTCGCGCATCACCATCGACTACGGGCAGCCCCACGTGCGCGGCCGGGAGATCTTCGGAGGGCTCGTGCCGTACGGCGAGGTCTGGCGCCTGGGCGCGAACTGGGCCACCCACCTGACGCTCGACTTCGACGTCCGCTTCGGCGACCTCGACGTCCCGCGCGGCGAGTACACGCTCTTCCTGCTCCCCCGCACCGACCGCGGCGAGCTGATCGTCAGCCGACAGACGCGCCAGTGGGGCACCGACTACGACCCGTCCCACGACTTCGGAAGGACGCCCCTCGGCCGCCGGACGCTCGCGGAGGCCGTCCGGAGCCTCGCCATCACGCTGGAGCCCGACGTGCCGGCGGAGAGGGGCGCCGTTCCATCGGGCACGCTCCGGGTCACGTGGGGCGAGGCGGAGTACTCCGCGCCCTGGCGCATGCTCTGGCCCTAGCTGCGCCGCAGAGCGGGCGATATGGCTGTCTCGCGCTCACGCGAAATCCCCGCGTCGCCCGTTCCAGGTCGCAGGCTCCGTGCCCCGCGTGCCGGTCCTGGAACCGAGGCGAGGGGGAACTCCGGACCTGGAGGTGGCGCCCCCCGGACGCCCCGTCAGGCCACGGTCGCGACGTCGATCTTCCGGATGTCGTCGATCCCGTAGCGCAGCATCGCCAGCCGCTCGAGGCCGCAGCCCACGCCGACCGCCGCGTGCCGCTCCGGGTCGCCGCCGACGTGGGCGACTATCTCGTCCTTGAAGAAGCCCCAGGCCAGGACCTCCGACGGCGAGCCGTCGCGCTCGACCTCGAGCTCCCACGCCTGCGTGCACATCGGGTAGCGGGTCGGAACGATGCGCACCGTGCTTCCCGGCAGCAGCCGCTCGACCGATTCGAGCACCATGCCCGCGACGCGTCCGCGATCGATACGCTCGCGTTCGTCGAGCCAGAACACCTCGGCCTGATGGAACGCCTCCAGGTGCTGGGTGTCGCTGTGGCAGGCGCGGTAGCACTTCCCCGCCGACCAGACCCGCAACGGTTCCCCGCCGTAGCGCACCGTGAGGAGCAGCGGGAGCGTCAGGTCGTAGCGCAGGATGCGGCGCGCGTCCAGGCGATGGAGCTCGGACGGCTCCACGTATACCGCCAGTCTGCCGATCTCGTCGGCGGCCGCCAGATCGACGATCTCGGGAAGATCGACATCGACGAAGTCCGCGTAGACCCCCCGCATCGCCTCGAGGGCCTTCCCCACCGGGTTCTCGGGCAGGTCGGTCAGCGTCGGCCGGGCCAGCAGCTCGACAATCTTGGCCGGCAGGGCGGTCCCGGTCTCGTCGAGTCGCGTGGATTGCTGTTCGATCACTTCCATCTCCTTCCTGAGCCTGTCGCGCACTCGCTGGAGCCGCTTGCGCATCGCGGGCTGGCGCACCCCGGCGTGCTCCGCCAGGCGCGCTACGCTCCAGCGGCCGTGGTAGCGCCGGTCGCAGAGCTGGCGGTCCTCTCTCGTCAGCGTCAGCAGCGCGGCCGCGAGGCGCTGCCTCTGCACTTCCGACCAGACGGTCTCCGCCTCGTCGAGCACGGGAATCTCCGGCACGTCGTCGAGCCGCAGCAGGGTGGCGCGCCGGCCGCGGCGCGCGTTCATCGCGACCGTTACGACGATGCGGCGCAGCCAGCCCGCGAAGGCATCGGGATGCTCGAGGTCGTCGAGTCGACGGAACGCACGCAGGTAGGCCTCCTGCACCGCATCCTCCGCCGACGCGCGGTCGCGCAGGACGCCGGCCGCGACGGCGTACGCCGCCGCCCGCGTCGCCTCGACGATCTCCCCGCACGCGGTCAGACTGCCGTTCCGCGCCCGCTGGACGAGTTCCCTCAGTGGTGGCATCCGGCAGCTCCCCGGCTCTCATGGGTAAGGACACGGGACCGTTCCGATCGTGACCCCACAGGCACATGTTTGTCGCACGCATTCGGTCGCGGAGCGCGGCCTGCTCGCGCCGGCCGGTTGATTCGCCGAGCGGAACCGACCGCCGTCGATCCGTCAGCCGGGCCGCGCTACACTCGATGATGCGGGTGCGCCCATGGGCCGGATCACTGTCGAGACAACGATAGAGAACAGCACGGACTCGACCTTCCGCATCCGGTGCGACGCGCTGGTCGACACGGGCGCGGCCTACCTGACCTTGCCGACCGCGTGGCGGGACCGCCTCGGTCCCCTGATGCGGCTCGACACCGTGGCGGTGGAGACCGCGAGCCAATCCGTGGTGACCGGAGACATCTGCGGACCGGTCCTCCTCCGCCTGGAGCGCTTCCGACCCGTCCTGGCGGAGGTTCTGTTCATCGAGATGGACCCGGCCGACGGGCAGTACGAACCGCTGATCGGGTACATCCCGCTCGAGCAGGCACAGGCCGCCGTCGATCTGGTGGGGCATCGTCTCGTGAAGGTGAACCGCGTCGACCTCAAGTGACGAGGGCCGGACGGCGGTAGCAGGACGGAGTGGGTATCCGCGTTCTCTCGGCGAACGACGTCCGGCGCGCGCTCACGGCGCGGGATGCGGTGGACGCCATGCGGACCGCGTTCGGCGAGCTGTCGGGCGGGACGGCCACGGTCCCGGTCCGCGGCCATCTCGACACCGCGCGCGGACTCCTGCTGGTCATGCCGGCGGTGCTCGGCGGGATGCCGGCGCTGGGGGCCAAGCTCGTCTCGGTCTTTCCCGACAATCCCGCGCGGGGCGCGCCGGCGGTGCAGGGCGCGACGCTGCTCCTCGACGCGGAGACCGGACGCGCCCGGGCCCTGCTGGACGGCGCGGCGCTCACCGCGACCCGGACCGCGGCGGGCAGCGCGCTCGCCACCGAGCTCCTGGCCTCCCCCGATGCCGACGTCCTGACCGTGTTGGGGGCGGGCGCGCAGGGGAGTTCCCACGTCGAGCTGATGGCGCGGACGCGCCGGCTGCGGGAGGTGCGCATCGTGTCGCGATCCGGCACCAGTGCCGAGCGGCTCGCGGCGCGCATGACGGAGGTCGCCGGCACCCTGGCGCCGGAGGGCGGCGCAGGTCCGCCGCCGATCGTCCGCGCCGTTCGGGACGCGGCGGAGGCCCTCGACGGCGCGGGTCTCGTAGTGACCGCAACGACCGCCACGCGGCCGGTGTTCGGCGCGCGTTCGCTCGCGCCGGGCGCCCACGTGAACGCCGTCGGCTCCTACCGCCCCGACATGCAGGAGATCGACGCCGAGGTTATCCGGCGCGCCCGCGTCGTTGTGGATCAGCGGGCCGCGGCCTGGGCGGAGGCGGGCGACCTGATCGTGCCGTTCGAAGCCGGCCGGATTGGCAGGGACGCGGTCGACGCGGAGCTGGGCGAGATCGTGAGCGGCGCGGCTCCGGCCGGGCGCGCGGGCCGCGACTTCACCCTCTTCGAGTCGGTCGGGAACGCCGCGCAGGACATCGCGATTGCCGAGGCCGCCGTCGCGAGGGCCGAGCGGGACGGACTTGGCGTCCTGGTACCCTTCTGATGGACGAGACCGGCTGACTGACACCCGTTCCGAACGCCGGTTCGATCGCGCGGCCCGTCACGCGGCGGCCGCAACCGGGTGGACCGGAGGAACCTCGCCGTCATGCCAGAGCTCCACCTTAGCCTCCGATGGCGCGATCGTCACGTGCGCGTCGCTCTGGCGGCGGCAATCGTGTTCGGCGCCCTGGCCTACCCCGTCGTTTCGCTGGTGGTCGCCGAGCGACTCACGAAGCCGTACCGTCGCCCGCTGGCATCGTCGCCGGCGGTCTTCGACGTGAACTACGAGGACGTCACGTTCCCCAGCGCGCTCGACGCCGTCCCGTTGCGGGGCTGGTTCCTCCCGGTCGCGGGGAGCGACCGCGTCGTGGTCATCAACCACGGGCGCAACTCGAACCGGACGGGCGACGACGGCCAACTCGTGCCGCATGCCGAGGCTCTCGTCGAGCGGGGCTACAACGTGCTGCTCTTCGACTTCCGCGCGCACGGCGAGTCCGGCGGCGTGCGCTACACGCTGGGCGCGGCCGAGCAGCGGGACGTGCTGGGCGCGGTGGCGTTCCTGAAGGCGCGGGGGTTCGGCGCGGATCGGACCGGCTTCTGGGCGCACTCGATGGGTGCGGCTACGGTCCTGCTCACGGCCCCCGCCCTGAACGAGGTGCGGGCCATCGTGGCCGACAGCAGCTTCGCCCGCCTCGATGACCTGCTGGCGGAGGAGCTCCCGCGAGCGAGCGGGCTGCCCCGCTTCTTCAATCCTCCGATCCTCTTCCTGGCGAAGGAACTCTTCGGCGTCGACACGACGGTCGTGAACCCCGTGGACGCGGTGTCCGCGCTGCCGCCCGGCTCCCTCTTCATCATCCACGCCGAGGCCGACGGACTCATTCCCGTCGACCACGCCCGCCGCATCGCCGCGGCGGCCGGACCGGCCGTCCACGATCTCTGGATCTTCCCCGGCGGCCGCCACGACCGGGTGTCGGCGGCCGCCCCCGACCGCTACCGGGAACGCGTGCTGGCGTTCTTCGACGCGAAGCTCCCCGTCGTCGAGGGCGCTCCGACGCCGGGCATGCCTTCCGGGAGGCCGCATCCAGGCTAGGAGTGCGCGCATGCGCCGTGTGATCGTGGCGACATCTGTCATGCTGCTGTCCGGCAGCCCCGCGGGCGCGCAGTTCCTCGAGCCGAGGAATCGCGATGGGGCGTTCGTTGCGTACTTCCGATGGCCGCCTTCAACTGAGTCGTCGCACGAAGGAGCGAGAGACATGAGCGGGACGTCACGCCGTAGGTGTTCACCGATCGCCGCCTTCCCTTTCACCCCGGAAGAGATCCGTGCCGAGCCGGGCCGCGTCGGTCTCGACCGGCTGGACCGGCACGACTTGCTCCCCCGCCAGACCTTTCTCGTCTACGGGACGCACCGGCGCGACGGTCTCGGAGGGGCGCGATGAGCGTCATCGGAGCGGACGAGCTGGTGCGGCGCCTCGACGCCGCGGTCAACGCGGGGGATGTGGAGTCCATCACCCGGCAGGTCCAGCACGAGATCGAGAACGCGCTGGTGCCCGGCCGGCTCCAGCTCGACGAGCGGTTCCGGCGCACCCAACCGGACCACTACGCCCGGCGCCTCCTGCACCGCGACCCCGCGCGCCGCTACACGGTGCTGGTGCTGGCCTGGGCCCCCGGGCAGGGGACGCCGATCCACGACCACCCCAACCTCTGGAGCGTCGAAGGCGTACTCGAAGGCGAGCTGGAGGTGACGCAGTACGCCCCGATCAAGGAGGAGCCCCACCGCTGCCGGTTCGCGCCGGTCGAATCGCACCGCGTCGTCGCGGGCGACGCCAACTTCCTGATCCCGCCCTTCGAGTACCACGCGCTGACGAACGACCTGACCGACCGGCCGTGCCTCACCCTCCACGTCTTCGGCGGCGAGCTGCTGGAGATGAACACCTTCGATCCGGTGGGCAACGGCTGGTACGAGCGCTCCCTGCGCCGCGTCTCCTACGATGACTGAGCGCCCGCTGCTTCCTCGGCTCGGCCGGTGGGTCCGCGAGCGCCCGACGGTGACGTCCGGTACCGCGGGGCTGCCGGAGGATGGCGGCCCGCGCCCGCGGAAGGGTTGCGTCGATATCGAAGCCCGGCTACGCTCAGGTTGTCCCGTTGGGACACTTTGAGCTCGGGCCCCGTTGGGGCCCTTTGCCCCTCTCCGTCACCGCTAGTACCCCGCCAGCACCGGGAACCGCTCGTCGTCCGGGAGCGGTTGGACGCCGAGGGCGTTGAGGATCATCGACACCTTGCGGTAGCGGGCCGCGGTGGCGACGATGCTCATCATCTGGTGCTCGTCGTAGCGCTCCCCCAGCGCGGTCCAGGTTTCGTCCGAGACGGTCGTGTCGCGGAACATCTCGTTGGCGGCGTCGATGAGCGCCCGCTCGGTGTCGTTCCAGCCCGCCGCGTCGTGTCCCTGCGCGATCCAGTGCGGGTCGAGGCCGTGGTCGCGCGCCCGGCCGACGCTGCCGACGTGCTTCGCCCACTCGTAGACGGACTGCGCGTTCCAGCCGGTGCGCAGGATCAGCAGCTCGCGGTCGTGGGGCGTGAGGGCCGAGCGCTCCGGGCTCATCACGTAGCCGGGGTTCTCGTTCCAGGCGTCGGCCATCGCCGGATGGCGCTGGAACGTGCGCGAGACGCGCAGCCCGGGACCGTCGACGGGCTCGACGCGTGCGGCCGCCAGCGGCGGCTCGCGCACCGGCACCAGCACCCGGTAGGCGACGTCGTCCACCGGCATGCGCGCCGCATCGTCTCCGTCGGGCTGGATGCCGAGCGCGTTGAACAGGATGGACAGCGTCGTCGTGTCGGCCACCGTCACCACCGCGTCGATCAGGTTGTGGACGTCGTACCGCTCGGAGAGCAGCGCCCAGGATTCGTCGCTGACCGACGAGTTGGCGAACAACTGGTCCGCGAGGCCGACGAGGACGTTCTCGAACGGCTCCCAGCGTTCCTGCGACGGCCCCTCGGCGAGGGCCAGGATCTCCTCGGGCGTCAGTCCCGCCTCCCGGGCGCGGACGGCGTGCGCGGCCCAGAGGTTGGCGTTCTGCGCCAGCCACGCCGTGCGCAGGATCAGGATCTCGCGGTGCCGCGGCGGCAGCGTCGTCCCGCCGGCGACGTAGTGCAGGAACGGGAAGATCCGGTCGGCCAGCGCCGGCACGCGGACCAGGGTGCGGAGGGCGTTGCCGGGCTCGCCGTCCGGCGCGTAGCGCTCGACGACCGCCCGCTGCCGCGCCGTCCACGCCGCGGCCGGGAGCGGCGCAATCCGGGGCTCGCGCAGCCGGCGGTGCGGCTGCACGCTGCCCGGCAGCCCGGTGATGGCGCGGGCCGGCTCGATGCGCAGCAGGGCGGCGTTGTCCTCCTCGGTCAGGACGTAGAGATACCCGTCGGGGCCCTGCCGGACGTCGCGGATCCGCTGCTTCAGCTCCCCGAGCAGCCACTCGCGGCCCATCTCCTCGCCGCGCCGGTTGAAGACGACGCGCTCGAGGTGGCCGGTCCGCTGCATCCGGCCGACGGTCATCGAGCCGACGAAGAGGTTGCCGCGCCAGGCGGGGAAGTGCTCGCCGTCGTAGAAGGTGAGGCCCGACGGCGCGATCGACGGCCACCACAGGATCTCCGGCCGCTCGAACTCCGCCCGCCACGGCGTGTCCGACACCCGCACGCCGGTGTACTCGCGGCCGTCGGAGGCGATCGGCCAGCCGTAGTTGCGGCCGGGGAGGATGACGTTCACCTCGTCGCCGCCCTGCGGCGCGTTCTCGCTCGCCCAGAGCGTGCCGTTGTCGGGGTGGAAGGTCAGCCCGAGCTGGTTCCGGTGGCCCAGCGAGTAGATCTCCGGCAGGTAGCCGGGCTCGCCCACGAAGGGGTTGTCGTCCGGCGCGGTGCCGTCGTCGTTCAGCCGCACCACCTTGCCGACGTGCTCGGCCGGGTCCTGGGCGCGGAGCCCCGTGGTCTGCGAGCGGATGGCGCCGCCCACCGTCATGTACAGCTTGCCGTCGGGTCCGAACGTGACCCGCGACGCCGCGACGCCGCGGCCGAACCCTTCGGAGACGAAGACGTCGCGCACCTCGGTCAGCGCACCGCTGTCGAGGCGCCCGCGCGCGAGCGCGATCACGGCGCCGCGCCGCCCGTCCTGCTCCGCCGGCTTCGAGTAGGTCAGGTAGACGATGCGGTCGTCGTCGGGATGGAGCGCGATGTCCATCAGCCCCGCCAGCCGCGTCCCCGTGTAGACCTCCGGCACGCCGGGGATCGGCCGCGGATCGAGCACGCCGTCCCGAATGAGCCGCAGGGCGCCGGCGTTGCGCTCCGTTACCAGGATGTCGCCGTTGCGGCGGAACGCGAGGCCCCAGGGGTGGGAGAGGCCCGTCGTGATGGGCACGACCCGAATGCGCGGCTGGTCGGCGCTGTAGAGCACCACCGGCTCGGTCGGCGGGTCGAGCGCCGGCACGCCGCTGAGCGAGGTCGTCCGCTGCCGGGTCTGCCCGGCGGCCGGCGCCGCGAGGAACGAGAGCAGGACGGCGCTCGCGGCGAGCCGCCCGAACGCGCGGGAGCGTGGTCCGGAGAACGTCTGCACGGCGCTACCTCCACCTACTCTCGGAAGCGCTAATTGTCCGTCCGTCCGGCGCGGGCCTTCCGCTCGGCCGTGATCCGCTCGAAGTCCTCGTCGGTGATGAAGATCACCTGCTGGTTGGCGTGGGCCATCTCGTCGACGGTGCGCGGCCCGTAGCTCACCCATTGCCGCGGATCCGGGTTGTTCCGGTTGGCGCGCGTGTTGTCGTGCCACGTGGTGATCTGCATCACGGTGCCCTTCGGCAGCACGGGCGCGTGGTCCGGCTCGTAGATGTAGTTCAGGTGCCACGTGTTGTCGAAGCGGTCCGAGTAGTTGATGACTTCGCGGCGACCGTCGGGATAGAGCGCCTCCATCAGGAACGCCTTGCCCCGGTAGTGCATGTGGGGCTGGAAGTTGTGCATGATCGCCGGCGCCGGCAGCACGTAGGTCCCCTGGTGCTGGACCACCGAGTTCGGCGGGATCTCCAGGCTCCGCGCGGCACCCGCCCCCATGGCGACGAACTGGGCGCTGTACTTCGGCGGCGCGTCCTGCGGGTAGAGCCACCAGCCCACCTCGAGCCGGTCCGTGATCTCCTCCCCGACCGCGTGGTAGTGGATGTCGAACTCGACGTGCGACCCGACGCGGACGAGCTTCCCGACGTTCTCCGGGTAGATCTCGCCCTGCTTGCCCTGGGCCCACTCGGTGAAGAGCTCGCGCACCTCCTCCGGATCGGTGGCGCGCTTCCGGGCCGCCGCGAGCACCGCGTCCACGCCGACCTGCCCCGCCCGCAGCGCGCGCTCCGCCTCGAGGAGCTCCTCGCCCTTCGGCTGGTGGAGGTAGGTCGACGCGTGGTGCACGATGCGCCGCCCCTCGCGTGACGGCCTGGTCTCGGCCGCCCGCACCCACACCGGCTCGGTCAGGTTCAGCTCGGCCCGCGGCCGGAACCACGCGTCCTGCCCGTCGGCGGGCATGGTCCACGGCTGCGACTGCACGACGATGTCGGGTGGCCCCAGCCGGTCCTCCAGCTCGAAGCGATCCCCGGCCGGCCACACGACCGGCGGCGGCAGGTCGGCCCGGTCGCCGAGCGGGGCCCCGGCGTCCACCCAGCGCACGATGGTGTCGACCTGCGCGTCGCTCAGCGAGCGGTCGTTGATGAACTGCTGGATGCCGACCGTCTTGTCGAGATGCCAGGGCGGCATCTCCCGCGACTCGACCCGCGCCTTGATGGAGCGCGCCCAGGGCCGCGTCTCCTCGTAGGTCACCAGCGACATCGGCGCCATGCTGCCCACCCGGTGGCAGGTCTGGCACTTCTGCTGCAGGATCGGCGCGACGTCGCGGGCGAAGGTCACGTCCGCGTCGACCGACTGCGCCCCGGCCCCTGCCGGCGCCAGCATGGCGAGCGCAGCGAGGAGGGCGCCGGATCCGAACCGCCGCCGCGTGGTTGCCGATTTGTCTCGCATCATCGCCTGCTCCCTGCCGAACGCGGCCGTCGGGTCACTCTGCCTCCGCCACGCGCACGCGCACGTAGCCGTTCGTCCAGCAGCACTGGTTGCTCTGGCGCGACCCGTCGGTCGCCACCACGTACAGCACGTAGTCGCCGGGCTCGTCGAAGGTGGCCGTGGTGCTCGCCCGCCCTTCCGCCACGGCCGGGCTCTCCTCCCCGAACGTCACCGGCCCCGGCCCGCGGAACTTGCGCCAGCGCACCGCCAGCGCCGGCTCGTCGCGCCCCGACCCGAGCCCGTCGTCGGTGACCCCGACATCGAGGGCGAGGGGCGCGCCGGCCGTCGCCGTCCGCTCCCAGACCTTCCCCCGCGGCCCCTCGGCTCCCGCTTCCTCGGGCTCGAGCCGGAGCACCGGCGGCGTGTTGCCCGGGCTCGGCCCGGCGGCCGCGCGGTGCGGCTCGATCAGGTACTCGGAATCGAGGTTGACCGGGATCTCCAGCGTCTCGCCGCGCGAGGTGAGCGTCCACGTGACGTCGCCCTCGGTCCCCGCGGGGATTGCGATCACGAACACCCCGATGTGACGGCGGGGGAAGAAGTGCGTCGGCTGGCCCTGATCCGCCGCGCCCGGCGCGATCCGGTTGTCGGGTCCCACCGGAATCCGCACCTCCTCCACGTAATTGCGGTTGAAGTAGCCGAACGACGCGGCGATGGAGCCGTCCGGCAGCGGATACCAGCCTTCGTAGACGGGCGACACGCTCTGCCCGCGGTCGTGCCGTATCAGCCCGCCGGCCCTGGTGGCCTGCGCCTGCAGCGAGACGTCGAGCCACGACGCGCTGCCGGCCGCCGCGAGGCCGGCCACGGCCAGGCCGAGCGCGCTGCTCCCGAGTCGCATGACCCCGCATCTTCTCACAAACGATCCCCCCGCGCAGCGGCCGTCTCCCGGCCCCGCGGCCTTCGCTCGCGCGCCGCGGGTCGGGGCGCCGGGTCCGGACGCGCGTCCTTGCGACGAAGGCGGCCCGCGGTCGGGGAGGTCCGGTCGTGGCGCCGGCTCCCGTCGTGAACGAAAATGGCGGGACGGTGTCCGTCACGGAGGAACCAGCGGGCCGCCGGCTGGCGGGCGGAGCGCGCGCGGCGCGCCTGATCCTCGGGGCCGTTTGCCTCGCCGGTATCGGCAGTTCGCTGTCCGGGCAGGCCTTCTCCGCTCCGCACGCCTCTCCGCCGGCCGGGGAGGCCGCCCAGGCCGGCTTCCGGATCGACCGGCCGGTCGTCCGCCCGCCGCGCCTGCCGCAACCGCCGGTGATCGACGGCCGGCTCGACGACGGGGTGTGGAGCGGCGCCGCGCACATCACGGAGCTGGTGCAGCGGCGCCCCTTCGACGGCGTCCCCGCCAGCGAGGCGAGCGACATCTACCTCGGCTACGACAGCGACCACCTGTACGTGGGCCTGCACGCGCACTACAGCGACCCGGGCATGCTGCGCGCGAACCGCCGCGACCGGGACGAGAGCATCGAGGACGACCTGTTCCTGATCTATTTCGATCCCTTCCTCGACCGGCAGCGGGCCTACGTCTTCACGGTGAACGCTTACGGCGTGCAGGGCGACGCCATACTCCGGGCGGGCGCCATGGGCGGCGGCCGCTTCGGCGTACCGCGCGGCGACGCGTCGTGGGACGTGCTGTTCGACACGGCGGCCGAGATCGTCGCCGACGGGTTCGTCGCCGAGATGGCCATCCCGTTCAAGAGCCTGCGCTACCCGCGCCGCGAGGCGGGCGAGCCCCACCGCTGGGGGCTGCAGATCGCGCGCATCATCGGCGGCAAGGACGAAGCCGACGTCTGGTCGCCGACATCGCGCGACATCGCCGGCTTCCTGCCGCAGATGGGCACGCTCGAGGGGATGACGGACCTTTCGCGAAGCCACAACCTGGAGGTCCTCCCCACCTTCACCGCGATCCGCTTCGGCGCCCTCGACCGCCGCACGGGCGCCTTCGAGGAGGGAGAGCTCCGGCCCGAGGGAGGCGTGAACGTCAAGTACGGCGTGACGTCCGACCTCACCGCGGACGTCACGGTCAACCCCGACTTCTCGCAGATCGAATCGGACCTGCCCCAGATCGAGATCAACCAGCGCTTCGCGCTCTTCTACCCCGAGCTGCGCCCCTTCTTCCTCGAG
>JAPOWL010000612.1 GCA_026707615.1 Acidobacteriota bacterium
CCGGCGCCGCCGCGCGGCCCGTGGCGTCGACGCCGGCCGGCTATCCGACCGGAGGGCTCTTCCACGTCGCCCCCCGCGTGGAGCTGTGGTGCGACACGGAAGGGTCGACCATCGTCTACACGACGGAGCGCGAGGCGCCGTTCTACTGGCGGCTCTACACCGGGCCGTTCCGGATGCGCTTCTGGACGCTCAGAGCCCAGTGCGGGCGGCTCGGCTACCGCGACAGTGAGGTGCTCCGCTACGAGTTCGATATCGAGTGACGCGTGACGCCGTGACGCCGTGACGCCGCGGCGCCGCGCAAGGGAAACCGGGCGTCGGTACGGAGGGTGCCTCGCCCAACGAGGCCGCTTCGCACGGCGAGGCCGCCTCGCGTTCGCGGGGCATCGCCTTCGACGCGGGGGGGGACTGCAGATGACATCGACGACGCCGGCGCCACGGGCGCCACGAGGGACGACACGGACGGCCTGCCTGGCCCTGCTCACCCTGGCCGGCGTGGTGCTGACCGTCGCCACCTACGAGGCGCAGCCGGAGCGGGCGCCGATCACCGGCATCCAGCAGGTCGCCGAGAACCTCTATCTGCTGGCCGATTCCGATCCGTCGGACCAGACGACGTGGACGGGCGGGAACACCGCGATCTTCGTGACCGGAAGCGGCGTCGTGCTGGTCGACACGAAGCTTCCCGGCTACGGCGCGGGCATCCTGGAGTATGTGCGCGGCGTGACCGACCTGCCGGTCACGACCATCCTCCACACGCACACGCACTTCGACCACACGGGCAGCACGACGGAGTTCCCGGAGACGGTCAACGTCATCACGCACGAGAACACGGCCGCGCAGATGGCGCGCACGAACTGCAACCCGGTGACCAACTGCGCCGCCTTCCAGGGGGCCAACGCCGCCTACCTGCCGAAGCGCACGTTCTCGGTGCGGACGTCGCTGTTCAACGGCCCCGAGCAGATCGACCTCTACCACTTCGGCCGCGGCCACACCAACGGCGACACCTTCGTCGTCTTCCGGGGCGCCCGCGCCGTGCATACCGGCGACATGTTCCAGCGCAAGGCGCTGCCGTTCGTCGACGTGGCGAGCAGCGGCGGGAGCGCCGTCGAGTTCGGCGAGACGCTGACCCGGGCCGTCGAGGGCCTGCCGGAGATCGACATCGTCATCGCCGGGCACGTCAATCAGCCGCTCGCGTGGTCGGACTTCACCGACTTCGCCGGTTTCTACAACCACCTGCTGGGCGAGGCCCAGGCGGGAATCGAGGCGGGCCGCAGCGTCGACGAGGTCGTGGCGGCCTACGCCGTACCGGACGAATACGCCGAGTTCAGCGCCGACGAGCAGTCGGTGCGGACCATCGTGCAGCACGTCTACGACGAGCAGTAGCGCACGCCGGCGGCGCGAGACCGGGCGCGCGTGCCCGATGCGGTAGGTGAACCGCGCGACTCGCCGGCGGGGTGGAGCCGGGAGACAGCGGTGCAGGGCTCGCACCAGCGGAACGTCCAGCGCGCCGATCAGGCGCGCGAGAGCAGAGGAAGGTGCAGGATGCGTAATGCATGGCGTACGGCGTTGGTCGTGTTGGCCGTCCTGAGTCTCGTCCCGCTCCCCGCCGGTGCGCAGGACGATGCCGCCGCGGCGCCGCGGACCGCGTGGGGCGCGCCGGATCTGCAGGGAGTCTGGGACTTCCGCACCGCGACGCCGCTGGAGCGGCCCGAGGAGTTCGCGGACATCGACGTTCTGACCGACGAGCAGGCCGCGGAGGTCATCGAGCGGCTCGAGCAGCGTTGGACGCAACTCGCCGAGGGCAGCGAGTCCGACCCCGGGGCGTACAACCAGTTCTGGTTCGACTACGGCACGTCGGTGACCGACGACCGCCGGACGTCGCTCGTCGTCGACCCGCCGGACGGCCGCATCCCGGCGCTGACGGCGGACGGCGAGGCGCGGGCGGCGGCGCGGCGCGACCGCCGGCGGGACCATCCGGCCGACTCGTGGGAGGACCGCGGCATCGCCGAGCGCTGCATCCTCGGGTTCAACGCCGGCCCGCCGATGGTGTCGAGCGCCTACAACAACAACATGCAGGTGTTCCAGACGCCGGACCACGTCGTCATCCTCAACGAGATGGTCAACGACTCCCGCATCGTGCCCCTCGACGGCCGCCCGCACCTGCCGGGCCACGTCGAGCAGTGGCGCGGCGATTCGCGCGGCCGCTGGGAAGGGGAGACCCTCGTCATCGACACCGCCAACTTCACCGCGAAGACCTCGGTCCGCGGGAGCGGCCCGGGCCTGCACCTCGTGGAGCGGCTGACGCGCGTAGACGAGGAGACGCTGCTCTACGAGTACACCGTCAGCGATCCGGCGACCTTCGAGCGCCCCTGGTCGGTGGCGATGCCGATGAAGATGTCCGCGGACCCCGTGTTTGAGTACGCCTGCCACGAGGGGAACTACGGCATGGAGGGGATCCTCGCCGGGGCACGGGCCGACGAGCGGGAGGCCGCCGAAGCGCGCTGAGCGCGAGATGTCGTCGCCAGCCGGTTGGAGTGATGTGCGCAGCGTTGCGTTCAGGTGAAGGAGGTTCGCGTGCAGCTCGCTTCGAAGACCGGATCCTCGCATCCTCGTATCCGGGCGCGTCCTCCGGCCGGTGATCCTCGACCGCCGGGCGGCCGGGAGACGCGACACCGATCGGCCCGGCGACGCGCGGTGACGTGCAACGCCGCGATCGTGGCCGTCGCGGCGTTGCTGTTGGTGGCCGGCTGCTGTGCCTCGGTCCTGAGCGACACG
>JAPOWL010000332.1 GCA_026707615.1 Acidobacteriota bacterium
CGAGCAGCACCAACTCGTTCACGCCGCCGATCGACAGCATGGCGGCCACCGCGCCCAGCAGCGCGGGCGCCACGCCCGTCACCGCGGCCCGGCCGAGCTTGATCAGGGCCTGCACCACGATGGCGATGATCACGGGCGCGATCCCGTAGGCGAGCCATGCCGCCTGCGGCGTCTCGCCGTAGCGCGCGTAGGCCCAGGCGATGGGCAGCACGATGAGCGCGGCAGGCAGGATGAAGCAGATGCCGGCGAGCGCGAGCCCCGCGATCCCCCCGCGGCGGTAGCCAAGGTGGATCGCCATCTCGGTCGAGTTCGGCCCCGGAATGAGGTTGGTGGCGGCCAGCAGGTCCAGGAACTCGGCGTCGGTCAGCCACTTCCGCCGGTCCACGACCTCGTCGCGCATCATCGCGATGTGGGCCGCGGGGCCGCCGAACGCGGTGACGCCGAGCCGCAGGAAGAGGATGGCGAGATCCGCCAGCGGGGCGCGCGTCGTCACGCGCGTAATGCTACACGCGCGGCCGGGCGATGCGGCCCGGAGGTGACGGGATGTTGACGGTGGCGCTGACCGGGGTCGTCTTCGGGCTGGCCGCCGGCGTCACCCCCGGGCCGCTCCTGACGCTCGTCGTGACGGAGTCGCTCCGCGGGGGAGTGGGGGCCGGGATGCGGGTGGCGGCGGCACCGCTGCTGACCGACGGGCCCATCGTCCTGGTGTCGATCGTGCTCCTGACCCGGGTGGACGGGACCGCGGTGCTGGGCGCGCTGGCGCTGGCCGGGGCGGCCCTCCTGGGCTACCTCGCCTGGGACGGCCTGACGGTGGCCGCGCCGGAGGCCGTCGCCACGCCCGGGCCGCGCGGCTCCGCGCTCGCCAAGGGTGCGGCCGTGAACCTGCTGAACCCGCATCCGTACATCTTCTGGCTGGGCATCGGCGGTCCGACGCTCCTCGGGGCGTGGGACGAGGGCGCGGCGCCGGCCGTCGCCTTCCTCGCTGCGATGTACGGCTGCCTCGTCGGCTCGAAGGTGGTGGTGGCGTGGGGTGTGGGGAAGGGGCGGCGGCTGCTCCAGAGCCGCGGCTACGTGTATCTCGTCCGCGCGCTCGGCCTCGCCCTCGGCGTCTTCGCCGTGCGCTTCGCCCGTGACGGCCTCCAGCACCTCGGCGTGCTGTGAGCGACGCCCGGGGACGAACGCGTCAGGCGGCCAGCACCCGCTCCACGGTCCAGAACAGACCCACCGCGGCGATGCCGAGCGACAGCGGCACGACGACCCGGTTGCGATACCACGCGCGGTCGCGGACCGCGGCGACGGCGGCGAAGGCCGCCGCGATGACCGTGAGCTGCCCGACCTCGACCCCGACGTTGAACGTGACGAGGGCCGTCACGAGCTCCCCGCGCGGCAGCCCCAGGTCGGCCAGCACGCCGGCGAACCCCATGCCGTGCAGCAGGCCGAAGGCGAAGACGAGCGCGATACGCGAGGGCTTCAGCTCGGCGGTAAGCAGGTTCTCGACCGCCACGTAGGCGATGGAGAGCGCGATGAGCGGCTCGACGACGGCTGGTGGGAGCGCGAAGACTCCGTAGATGGTCAGAGCCAGCGTGATCGTGTGGGCGACGGTGAACGCCGTCACCTGGAACAGCAGCGGCCGGAGCTTCGTGCTCAGCAGGAACAGCCCGAGGACGAAGAGGATGTGGTCGAGCCCCTTCGGGAGAATGTGGGTGTAGCCGAGGCCGAGGTACTGGACGGCCACCTGCAGGGGCGTCAGCGGGACGAGGTCGGCGACGGCGAGCGCGGGGCTGAGCTGGGACGGCTGCAACCAACGGGTCGCCGGCGCGCCGGCGGCGCGCGTGACGGTCATCGGGTACTCGTCGATGATCCGGTCGTAGCCGAACTGGAACGTAGCGGCCCCGGGGGGCACCGTCCCGGTGAGCCGGATGAGCCCCGGCTCCGCCAGACCCCACGGTCCCGAGCGATCCTCCGTGGGCGGCGGCACGTACGTCACGCCCTCCGGGGGGACCGCGTCCCCGTCGAACACGACGGTCATGCCGGTCGCGAAGGCGGGTACGAGCTCGGCGAGTTCCCGGTTCCGCGCCGCGACCGCGGGCAGGTCGGCGGCGGTGGCGCCGGGGTGGACCTGCAGCCAGAGCCAGTCGGCGTCGTTGAGGACGTCGACCCGGTAGGTGTCGTCCGCCTCGAGCACGACGAGCACGTGCGTGTTCTCGACGTCGTGCGCGGCCGCCGCCGAGGGGGCCAGGAGCGCAAGGACGGTCGCGAGGGCCACGAGCGCACAGCGCGTCCAGCGCGCCCGGGCGGCACGGATCACGCCAGGCGTCGCGGACGTCGCCTCGCGGCGCGTCACGCGTGCACAGGCGGCCCGCGGCGGCGTCCGCGGCGGGTGGAGCTTGCCGGACCTCATGGGCTGGGATTGTAGCCGCGGGCCGCCGGATCGGCCTCTGGGTATGATCGACGAGAGTCGGGACGTGCCGGGAGCGCCGTTGCGTTCCGCGCCCTCCCGACCGAGCCAGGAGGTGGCTGTTGCGGAAGATCCTCGCCCTCTCGTTCGTCGTCGCTCTCTGCGCCGCACCGGCGGCGGCGCAGGGGCCGCTCCCCGACGTGGACCGCTTCGGCCCGCAGGTGGGGGAGGCGGTGCCCGACTTTGCTCTCGCCGACCAGCACGGCGAACTGCGCGACCTCGCATCGCTGGCCGGACCCGCCGGCACGATGCTGGTCTTCAGCCGTTCGGCGGACTGGTGACCGTACTGCAAGACGCAGCTCGTGGAGC
>JAPOWL010000134.1 GCA_026707615.1 Acidobacteriota bacterium
CGCCAAGACCCTCGACCACGAGGCGGTGCAGGGATACACGCAGCTCAACAAGGAGCACCTGATCCCGGCGATCTGCAAGGCGATCGGCATCGACACGCACGTGCACCACCACGAGGTGACGGGCGGCTTCGACAAGCCGGCGGCCAAGGCGAAGCTGCGCGCGCTGAAGGCGGAGCGGCAGGCCGCCCTCGAGGCGCGCGACCACGCCCGGCTGCGCGCCATCCGCCGGCAGCGTCACAGCCTGAACCACAGGATCCGCGCCCACGTCCGGTAGCGCCGCAGCTTGCGGGCGGAGCCGGGGACGGACGGGAGTATGCTGGGACGGTGAGCGACGTCATGCTCGCGACGGCGGCCGTCGGCGGCGTGCTCGGCGCGGCGGGAGCTCGCTGGAACGGAGTGCAGATCGCACGGCTCGCGGGACGTGTGGACGCGCTCGAGTCAACGATGCGGGTGGTGATCAACGCCCTGCTCGTGCGGCCCAAGGACTAGCCGCGCTCGCTGGTCCGCTCACCCCGCCCATCTGGGAGTGGGACCATGCTTCACCGGCATCGCCTCGCGGCGTACGGATCGCTCCTCTCGGTCTCCGCCCTGTTGGCCGCACCTGTGCTGCCGGGCACGGCGGTGGCGCAGCCCGCGGCGGAGGACGACTTCGTCCCCGTGACGGACGCCATGCTCCAGGCCCCCGCGCCGGAGGACTGGCTGACGTGGCGGCGCACGCTCGACGGCTGGGGCTACAGTCCCCTCGACCAGATCGACGCGGACAACGTGGCCGACCTGCGCCTGGTCTGGTCGCGGGCGCTTCATCCCGGCAGCCAGCAGGCGACGCCCATCGCCTACGGCGGCGTCCTCTACGTGCCGAACCCGCGCGACGTCATCCAGGCCATCGACGCCGCGGCGGGCGACCTCCTCTGGGAGCACCGCCGGGACGTGCCGGACGACATCGAGGAGTACGTCATCGGCGTCCTCGCCGAGATCAACCGGAGCCTCGCCATCTACGACCGGCACATCATCGACACGAGCGTCGACGAGCACGTCTTCGCCCTCGACGCCGTCACCGGAGAGCTGGTCTGGGACACGGAGATCCTCGACTACCGGACGCACCCCGCCAACCAGACGTCGGGCCCGATCATCGCCGACGGCAAGGTGGTCTCCGGGCGGAGCTGCACGCCGCGCGGCGGCCCCGACGCGTGCGTCATCGTGGCCCACGACGCGGCGACGGGCGAGGAGCTGTGGCGCCGGCGCACCATCCCCGCCCCCGGCGAGCCCGGCGACGAGACCTGGGGCGGCGTCCCGTTCGAGGAGCGGAAGCACGTCGGCGCCTGGATGGTCCCGAGCTACGACCCGGCGCTGGAGCTGGTCTACATCGGGACATCGGTGACCTCGCCGGCGCCGAAGCTCTTCCTCGGCGGGGCCGACCTGGCGCACCTCTACCACAACTCCACCCTGGCCCTCGACGCCAACACCGGCGAGATCCGCTGGTACTACCAGCACCTGAACGACCACTGGGACCTCGACCACCCCTACGAGCGGCTGCTCGTCGACACGGCCGTGGCGCCCGACCCGGACCACGTGAGCTGGATCAATCCCCGGCTCCGCGCGGGCGAGGTGCGGCGGGTGCTGACCGGCATCCCCGGCAAGACGGGCGTCGTCTACACCCTCGACCGGGCGACCGGCGAGTTCCTGTGGGCCACGCCGACGGTGACCCAGAACGTCATCTCCGGCATCGACGGCGCCACGGGGGACGTGACGGAGAACGCGGAGGTGGTCTTCGGCAGCGTCGGCCAGGACGTGCTGGCCTGCCCCCACGCCGTCGGCGGCAAGGACTGGGAGGCGGGCGCCTACAGCCCCCTCACCAACACGATGTACTACCCGCTGCGCAACGTCTGCGCGCGGATGATGGCGATCGACGACGACAGCCTCTACCAGCTCGCCTTCCGCAGCCAGATCGCGCCGGGCACCGACCAGGTGGGCACCGTGCAGGCGATCTCGGCCGAGACCGGCGAGATCCTGTGGAGGCACGAGCAGCGCGCCGCCACGACGTCGCTCGTCACGACCGGCGGCGGCCTCGTCTTCGGCGGCGACGTGAACGGCCGTTTCCGGGCGCTCGATCAGCAGACGGGCGAGGTGCTGTGGGAGGTGAACCTCGGCTCCCCTGTCACCGGCTTCCCGATCACGTTCGCCGTCGACGGCCGCCAGTACGTCGCGGCCAGCACCGGGAGCTCGATCAGCTCGACCGTCCACCTCGCCGTCACCCCGGAGCTCCGGCCCAGCAGCGGCAACGTGCTGTTCGTCTTCGCTCTGCCTGAGGGGGACTGATGCTCGGCGAGCTCGGCATCGCACCCGGAGCGCTGCTCCTGCTCGGCGGCCTCGGCGCGCTGCTGGCGTGGCTGCTGAGCGGGCAGCCCCGGGGGCGCGCGGCGCTCAGGGCCCGGAAGCGGGGATGATGGCCCGGACGGCCGCCGGGAGGTCCTGCTCGAGGAGGCGCTCGCCCGAGAGCGGCTGATACATCGGGTGCCCGAAGGCCAGCGCCAGTACCACCGCCACCTGCAGGAGCACGAACGACGCCGCGACCGCGCGCCGCGGCGCCGACCCGCCCTCGAACGCCGCCCGCAGCCACGCCGCCACCGGCAGGCACGCGGCGTGGAGCGCGATGACGACGTGCCAGCCCTGGACGGGAACGGGAGAGAGAGCGGCGGAGGCGCACATCGCGACGAGGCACCAGCCGGCGTAGGCGCGGAACCAGTCGTCCGCCGACCATGCCACCGGG
>JAPOWL010000063.1 GCA_026707615.1 Acidobacteriota bacterium
CCGGGCGGGCGACCGACGGGGACGGCCGCACCAACGACCACCTGCGCTCGGTGCTCGAAGCCCACCGGCGGGAGATGGAACTGGCCGGCGTGACCGCCGCGACGATGGCCGCGCGCAACGCCACGCGCTCGCACGGCGACCCGAACGCGGCGCCGACCGTCGACCGGCCGGTACGAGCCGAGGATCTGGCGCCCCGCCAGGCGGCGCTGCGCGACCCCCGGAACCCGGAGTCGCCGGGGCGGCCGTCGATCACCACGCTGTCGCAGAAGCACAGCTACGGCCCGCAGAACTTCACCCGCACCGACGTCATCGACCGGCCGAAGAGCATGCCGACCTTCGCGGCCGGCCACGTCAACCCGACCCCGCCGAGAGCGCCGAGTCCGGCCGGCGACTACGCCGCCGCGCAGGGCCGGGAGCGCAGCGCCCCGTCGCGCACGATGTGAACGCCGAACGTCCACGTTCCAGAGCCCCGCCGCGGCCGGCAGCCGCGAACACCGGCGCGGACGGTACGATCCGATGCGCGCCACCCGGACACCGTCATGCCCACGACCGCCCCGACACCGCAGACCGAGCACGAACGCCTCCTGGCCGGGCTCAACGACCGCCAGCGCGAGGCGGTCACCGCGCCGGACGGCCCGACCCTGGTCATCGCCGGCCCCGGCTCGGGCAAGACCCGAGTGATCTGCGCCCGCATCGCCCACCTCGTCCGCACCGGCCGCGCCGAGCCGGCGCGCATCGCCGCGATCACCTTCACGCGCAAGGCCGCCGACGAGATGGCGGCCCGCCTGCGCACGATGCTGCCGCCCGCCGAGTCGCACCGCGTCTGGATCTCCACCTTCCATCGCCTCTGCGGCCGCCTGCTGCGCGACCACGGCGCGGCGATCGGCGTACCCGCCGACTTCCGCATCGTCGACGGCGCCGAGCGCATCGGGGTCATGCGCCAGTGCATGTTCGACGTGAACATCGACGTCCGCATCCACAAGCCGCAGGCGCTGCTGCACCGCATCAGCACGCTGAAGAACCGCATGCTCACGCCCGCCGAGCCCGAGGCCTGGGAGGACGACGAGCACGCCGGGCGCAACGCGATGCTGTCGGCCGCCTACCAGGCGGCGCTCTCACAGGCCGGCGGGCTCGACTTCGACGACATGCTGCTCGGCGCCGTCCGCCTGCTGCACGAAAGTCCCGAGGCACGGGCGGCGGCCGGCGAGCGGTTCCCGCGCATCCTGGTCGACGAGTACCAGGACACGAACCTGCCGCAGTACGTGCTCGTGCGCCAGATCGCAGAGGGGCGCGACGACGTCTTCGTGGTCGGCGACCCCGACCAGGCGATCTACGGCTGGCGCGGGGCCGAACTGCAGAACATCCTCTCGTTCCAGCGCGACTTCCCCAACGCCCGGCGCATCGACCTGCAGCTGGCCTACCGCTCGTCGGCGCGCCTGCTCGAGGCCGCCGGCGCCATGATCCGCAGCAACGGCGAACGCCTCGACCACACGCTTCGCTGCGCGAACCCGCACGGCTCTCCCCCGGCCGTCCACCACGCCGCGAACCCGGCGGCCGAAGCGGACTTCGCCGTGGCGCGCGCCAGCGCACGCATCCGGCGCGACGACGGCCAGGTCGCGATCCTCTACCGCACCAACGCGCAGTCGGGCGCCCTGGAGAACGCCTTCCGGCGGGCGGGCATCCGCTACCGCATCACCGGCGGCGAGAGCTTCTACAACCGCCCCGAGATCCTCGACGCGCTCTGCTGCCTGCAAGCGGCGGCGGACCCGGACGCCGACGACGAGGCGATGCGCCGCTTCTCCGACCTGCCCCCGCACCCGCGCACCGGGCGCAGGATCGCGGCCGAGATCGACCGCTTCGCCGGCCCCAGCTTCTGGAGCCGGGCCAGCCAAGCCGCCCGGAGCGGCGCGCTCCCCAGCTACCACGCCGCGAACCTGCGCCTGCGGCTCGAGCTGGCCGCCGCGCTCAGCGACGCCGCCTGCCGCCTGCCGCTCGATCAGCTGGTCGACGAGGCGCTGGCGCGCACCGGGTACCGGCAGGCAGCAGCCGCCTCTGCCGACGCCGACGCCGAGGACCGGCTCGACAACCTCGCCGAGCTGGGCTACGACGCGAGCGTTTTCACCCGCGAGAACGGAGGCGCCGGCGCCGACGCCCCCGACGGCCGGCTGCAACTGCTCGCCGCCTTCCTCGAACACTGCCGCTCGATGCGCACTCCCGAGCGGGGCGACGACGCCAGCGTGCGGGTGACGCTGTCCACGCTGCACGGCGCGAAGGGACTCGAGTTCGACACGGTGGTCATCGCCGGCTTCGACGCCGAGCACCTGCCCCACCGCCGCACCGTGGCCTCAGCCGCCGACGCCGGCGCGGCCATCGAGGAGGAACGCCGCCTCGCCTACGTCGGCATGACGCGCGCGCGCACGGAGCTGTACCTGAGCGTGCCGGCCGTCACCGGCCACGGCGCCAAGCAGCGGCCCACCGCCCCCTCGCCCTTCCTGGCCGAGACCCCCGGGCACCCGCGCCCCGCCACCGCACCCGCCGGCCCGTACGCCGAGCGGCCCGCGGACACCATGATGGGACCGCTGGGACCCGAACGCGCCCTGTAGACGGACATCAACCGCCGAGCGGCCGGCAACCCCGGATCCCGCGAGCGTTCCACCGAACCGGCGCGCCTCCCCGAGTCGGCGCGCACGGGAACGAGGCCACGGTGGGAGAACGGCGGCGGGGGACAATGGTTCAGATCAAGCACGGCCGGACGGGCGGAAGG
>JAPOWL010000644.1 GCA_026707615.1 Acidobacteriota bacterium
CGCTGGTCTGGCCGTCACCGAGGGTGACGAGCACGACCTCGTCGGCCTGGGCCGGGACGTCGGGGGCGAGCTCCGGTACGCCCTCGCGCAGGCGGCCGGCCTCGGCGGCCCCCACGGCGTGCAGGCACTGCGTGGTGCAGGCGCTCGAGGGGGAGACGATGCGGAGACGGGTGGAGCTCCAGTGGGTCGGCATCTGGCGGCCGCCCGAATGCGGATCGTCGCGGGCGGCCACCGCGTTCAGCAGCATGTCGGTCGCCGTCACGCCGAGGGCCAGGCAGAGCGCCCGGTCCCGGTAGTACGGAAAGACCCAGTCGTGGCCCGGGCGCAGGGCCATGCCGGCCGCGACCTGAATCGCCTCGTGGCCCGCGCCGCTGATCTGGAAGTAGCTCTGGCTCTGGTTCTTGAGCTGGATCTCCTTGTCGTCGAGCCGCCGCGAGAGCAGCATCGTGCGATGGAAGGCGTGGAGCTGCTCCCGCGAGAGACCGGCCGTGCGAACCGCGAACGGAGACGGCGCACCGGTCGGCAGCCCGTTCGTGACCGTCGACGCCTTCATGGTGCAGGATCCTTGCGGTGGGCGGAACCGAACGCCGGCCTGCGCCTGACCACGCCACGCACAGCAAAACCACTATATCATGACGCGACACGTTCGCCGACCTTCCGTTCCCGCTCGTAAGTGCTTGCTTGTCAACAGATACAGCAAATGGCCGAACCGACGGCCCAGCCGCCCATGCCACGGAGCGCCGCCGTCCACCGCTGGGACGGGATAGCAGTCGAGAAGGTCACCGAGATGATCTCGCGGAAGGTCGTGGCCGGCGGGCGGCAGATGCTGGCGCAGGTCTATCTGAAGCGCGGCGCCCACGTTCCGCTGCACCGCCATGCGAGCGAGCAGATGACCTACGTGCTGCAGGGCGCCCTGCGGTGCCGGGTCGGCCCGGACGAGATCGTCGTCCGCGCGGGCGAGGTGCTGCACATACCGTCCGGCCGGCCCCACCAGGCGGAGGCGCTCGAGGACACCTTCGAGATCGACGTCTTCAGCCCCGTTCGGGACGACTGGCTCGACCTCCCCGGCGCGGAGCGGCCAACGTCCGGGCTGCCTCCGACGGGGCGCCGATGAGGCCGCAGCGCCGCCGGTCGGGAATCAGTGGATCCGGTCCTCGTGGTCCCGGCCGCCGCGGCCCGGGTAGACGTCGAACCGCTTCCGCAGCCGCTCCATCTTCCAGCGCAGGTAGCGGTACTTGATGTCCGCCATCACCCCGAGGCGGCCGAATCCGGACCGGGACGCCGCGCCCCGGCGGTGCCTGAGATAGAGGTAGCCGACGACCAGCCCGCCGAGGTGCGCGATGTGGGCGACGCCCCCGCTGCGGGGGACGGAGAGGAACGCGATCGCCCCGATGATCATCACGAAGTAGCGGGCCGGCACCGGGAACAGGAAGAACATCAGGACCGGCGCGTTCGGGTAGTACAGCGCGAACGCCACCAGCAGGCCGTAGATCGCGCCGGAGGCGCCGATGGTCACCCCGGCGTAGGTCGGCTCGGCGAACGCCGCCGGCAGCAGCCCGGCGGCGATCGTCGCGACGCCCGCCCCCACCCCGGTGATGAAGTAGTAGCGCAGGAAGAAGCGCGCCCCCCAGATGCGCTCGAGCTGGGTGCCGAACATCCAGAGCACGAGCATGTTCAGCAGGATGTGGCCGATGCCCCCGTGCAGGAACATGTACGTGAACGGCTGCCACACCCACAGCCGCGTCAGGACCAGTTGCGGGGTCAGTCCGAAGAGGCTCGTGGCCCAGTAGAAGGCCGGCGGAATGAGCGTCGTTAGGAGAAAGACGCCGACGTTGGCCCACAGGAGCATGCGGACCGCCGGAGTCATGAGTCCCGGGCCGAACGCATAGTGGCCGCCCCCGCCGTATACGGCTCGCATCGGCGTCCATCGTACCATCACCGGCCCGCGCGGTGCGCCCGGCGCGGGGCGGGGCGGCGAGGCCTCACCGCCGGCGCAGCCGCGCCGCGATCTGACCCGCCGCCTCGTCGAGTTCCCGCAGGCGCAGGAGGCGCGCGGAGAGGACCAGCACCAGGAGTCCGGCCGCGATGGCTGCCGCAAGGCGGCCGAGGCGCAGCGCGAAGGCGGCGCCCTCCCAGGCGTCCAGCAACCGATCGTGGACGATCCACGCCGCGGCACCCATCGCGGCCGACGCGACCGAGACCTTGCCGACGAGCGTCAGCACGCGCCGCAGGTCCAGGCCGTCCAGCCGCTGGCGTAGCAGGATCAGCAGCGCCAGCGCGTTCGCCAGGGCGGCAACGGAAGTCCCGAGCGCCAGGCCGCGGTAGCCGAGCACCCGGACCAGGACGAGATTGAGCCCGACGTTGAGCGCGACGGCGGCCACGCTGAGCACCGCCGGCGTGCGGCTGCTCCCGAGGGCGTAGAAGCAGGGCACGGCGATGCGCACCGCGGCGTAGCCGGCGAGCCCGGGAGCGTACAGGAGGAGCGCGGCGGCCGTGGACGAGGTGTCGGCGGGCGTGAAGGCCCCCCGCTCGAAGATCACCGCGACGATGGGCACCGCCAGCACCATGAGACCGACCGTGGCCGGCAGGTTGATGGCGAGCGTCAGCCGGAGCGCCCGCGACACCGTATCGCGCATGCCCTCGAGGTCGTTCTCCGCCCCATGGCGCGAGAGGAGCGGCACCGCGGCGGCGGCGACCGAGACGCCGAACAGGCCGATCGGCAGGTACATCACGCGGAAGGCG
>JAPOWL010000023.1 GCA_026707615.1 Acidobacteriota bacterium
TGACGCGCGCCGCGTTCGAGAACGCGAAGTTCATGTGGATCTTGTTCGTGCCCTGGACGATCTGGAACGGATAGGGCATGTACATCGCGCGAGGCGTGCCCGGCAGGTAGCACTTGAGCTCCGGATCGCGGTCGATCCAGTTGTCGCCGTTCTCCTGCTTCAGCTGCAGTGCTTCGGGCCGGTACGGGATCCGGCCGTCTCCCTGGACCACTCCCAGCGACCCCGGCACGCCGGCCGCGGCGCCCAGCGCCACCACCGGCGCCGCCGGCACCCTGGTGTACTCGTAGGGATAGACGCCGTCCTGCATCACCATGCCGGAGCGCGCCTCGTGCGCTTCCAGATCCCAGTGCGCCTCGTTGATGGCCTGCCACACCCCGTTGAAGTTCGGGCGCCCGTCGGGGGTCTGCGCGGGACGCGCCGCCGCGCCCTGGCCCTGGCCGGCCGTGCTGGTCACCGCGACGGCGATGACGACGCCCATGCTGAAGGCGGCGACGGCTGTGACGACGGTCGAGACTCGGAAGCGGGTTCCCATCATCATCCTTGCTCCCTGGCGACGGACCGGACACCGCGGCTGGCTGCCGGCCGGATCGACGGTGCGCTCGTACACCCGAAACCTGCCCGCCATCGTAGCCGATCGAAGGGGCATTCGCATCCAGCATTCGTGCGACGGAGCCCGCTGGAATCGGGCGTGCGCCGCGACATGCACAGGTGGCTCCGGCGCTGGTCCGCGGGGGCGCCACCAACCCTCCGCGGCACTGGGTGGTGAAGACGTCGCGTGGCGTACCGGTGGGCGGACGCGGGCCAGGGGAGCGTCAGCGTGTCTCGAACGACTCGACCTGCAACCGGCCGGGGCCGTCCGCCAGGGCGTGCCAGTGCCCGCGCACCGTCGCCAGCCGCCCGCCCGCCTCGGTCGCGAGGGCTGCGGTCGGCTTCCCGGTGATGACGAGCGGCAGGGCGAAGTCGGCCGACAGGGCGAGGGCCGGCGTGCCGTCCACGTCCGTGAGGTGTCCGACCGCGACGACCGCCACGGCGTCGGGGAGGAAGCCGGCGTTGCGCACGGTGTCCCGCACGGCGGCGAGGTCGAGCCGGCGCCCGGGCTCGACGGCCAGGACGATCCGTCCGTCGGCGGGCAGCACCTCGACGCCGGCCACGTGCTCCAGGCGGCCGAGGCGACGCACCAGGCCCTGGGCGCACGACGGGCACGACAGCTCGACCTCGACGGTCACTCGCACCATGCCGGGCTCGTCCTGCGACTGTTTGAACGCGGCGGCGGCCACTGTCGATGCCATCGCGAGCAGGACCGCGGCCAATCCGCAGCACACCGCGGCGAGTCCGGTCGATCCTGTCGGTCGAGGAGGGGTGCGCGTCGCCGATTCCATCGTCTGCCTCCGTGGTCCGGGGCGCGGGTGCCTCGCCGCCCTGGAACGAATGATACAGACCGCGGACGGCAAGGTCGCCATGGGGTCTCGACCCGCGACCCTCACCGCGCGCAAAGAAGCGGGGAAGGTCTCAGGCCGGCAGTTGCGGCAGCTTCGCCGCCTCGTCGGCATAGAGGTACTGCAGTCCATCGGCGAACATGGGCGGCATCACCGTGAAGTGGTCGCGGTCGGCGTAGAGCTGCGTCTTGAGGGCCAGCGACGGATAGCGCCGCATCCTGAGGTTCTCGGCCAGGAACACCGTGCGGCTCACGATGCGGGAGGCGGACAGGTCGACGTTGTCCACCTCGCCGGCGCCGCCGCCGAGGAAGACGCGGGCCGGCAGATCGTCGTGGGACGCTGCGTACTCGGCTTCGAGCTCCAGGGTGTGCGGGTGGGTGCCGCTGCCGATGAGGTAGCGCGAGAAGGCGCCGGGCCGGGCGAACAGCGCGAAGCCCGTGAAGTAGCCCCCCGACGAATGTCCCATCAGGGCGTGATCGTCGTTCATTCGGTACCTCTCCGTGAGCGCCGGGCGCAGCTGATCGACGAGAAAGGCCAGGAACCGGTCGCCCTTGAAGCTCTCGGACATCTTCAGCAGGGCGGCCCCGCTGCCGGCGGTCAGGATGCGCTCGGCCAGCTCGTCGTTTCCGATCAGCGAGCCGGGCGGGTGCAGGTCGAACTCCCGCTTGCCGAAGCCCGCCATGCCCTGCGCGGCGGCGTGACCGACGCTGACGACAATCGTCTCCGGCACGCGCCGCCCCATCGTGTACACGTTGACGATGCCGGCGACGAGCGCGTGCATCATGGGGCCGTCCATCGCCCAGAGCACGGGGTACGAGCGGTCCGGGGCCACGGAATGCGACGGCGGCAGCGTCACCAGCACTTCGTGGTCGTAGTCGTAGCCCTCGGCCCGGAAGGAAAGCGGCGGCTCGCTGGCCATCGCGTAGGGCACCTGACTGTCCTGCATCAACTGCTCGAGATCGACTTCGTCGCTCACTGGTTTGCTCCCCACGGCGCCGGTGAAGCCGCGGCTCGTCGCGGCCGGCGTCGTTCCCCGACCATAGCAGGCGCTGAAGGGCGCGATTGACACTATATCTAGATTGATATAGCTTGGGTCGGACCGCGACATGAGCCTCGATCACATCCTGCTGGGGATGCTGGCCGCGCCGGCGAGCGGCTACGACGTCAAGCGGGGGTTCAGCGAGGGGAGCCGCCACTTCTGGTCGGCCGAGTTGAGCCAGATCTATCCGGCCCTCAAGAAGCTCGAAGAGCGCGGCTGGCTCGAGAGCCGCCTGGAGCCGCCGGCCCGGGGGCCGCGGCGCCGCGTGTACCACCGGACGGCGGAGGGACGCACGGAGCTGATCCGCTGGCTGACCAGCGGGCCGCAGATGGGGACGCAACGGTTCGCCTACGTTGCCCAGCTCTGCTTCATGCACGAGCTGGACGACCTGGAGGCGACCAGCGACTTCATGCTCGAGCTACGGTCGCGGCTGGGCGAGTTCCTGGCGCTGTTGCAGCAGGCGGAGCTGGACATCGCGGGGCCGGACGGCGCAAGCCTCGACGGCTTGAGCGGCGAGGACTTCCATGTCTATCTGGCCGTGCGGATGGGAGTCCGCTCCCTGCGGTCCCGGGTGGACTGGTGCGACGAGGCGCTGGCGCACATCGAGCGGCGGCGGCGACCCCGCACCGCTGCCGCCGCGCCAGAAGCGCAGGATCAGCAGGAGCAGCAGGACCGGAAGGAGCGACGCCGTGGCTGAGACCATGCACGACCTGCTTCGCGCGCTGCACATCTCGACCGGGTTCGTCGGCCTCGCGGCCTTCTGGATCCCGGTCCTCGTCCGCAAGGGGGGACGCCCGCACGTCGCCGCGGGCCGGGTGTTCGCCGCCTGTGCCTACGTCGTGGCGCTGACCGCCCTCGGCTCGACCGCGTGGGCGCTCCTGCATCCGGCGAGCTGGGCGGGCGCAGCGGTCAACCTGGGCGAGATTCCGCCCGATCAGATCATGTTCGTCGCCATCCTGGGCTTCCTGGGCCTGCTGCTGCTGGACGGCGTGGAGCAGGGCGTCCGCGCGATGCGCACGCGCCACCAGCCGGACCGCTTCGTCGGATGGCGCCGGCGCTTCCTCTGCCATGCGATGGGCGCCGCCGGCCTGGCGTTGGCGGGGTTCGGCCTCTACCACGTCGTGCGGGGCGGCGGCGGCCTCTTCTGGATCCCGGTGGCGCTGGGCGGCGCCAGTTTCGCCGGCTACTTCGACGATCGCCGGTCTCTTGCCAATCCCCGCCCCACACCCATGGCGTGGTGGTACACGCACATGGGAGGCATGATCGGGTCCGGCATCGCGTTCCACACCGCCTTCCTGGTGTTCGGCGGGCAGCGCCTGTGGGGCGGCGCCCTCATGCAGGGCGGGTGGTCGTTCCTGCCGTGGATTCTGCCGTCCGTGCTCGGGTTTCCGGCCCTGTACGTCTGGACGCGCTACTACAAGCGGAAGTTCGGAGAGTTGCCGCAACCGGCCGCACAAGGCGCACCGGCGCGTGCGGCGGGGCAGGGCGGCGGTCTCGGCCGGGCGTGAGGCCACAAACGGAACCGGGAGCGCACCGGCGCGTGCGGCGGGGCAGGGCGGCGGTCTCGGGCGGCCGTGAGGCCGCAGGCCGGCGGTCTCGGGCGGCCGTGAGGCCGCAGGCCGGCGGTCTCGGGCGGCTTCAGGACTTCAGCGCACCGGCCGCAGCACGCGGTTCCAGCGGGTTTCGCGAAGGAAGCGGGCCGCGGCGCGCGCGCGGCGGCGCAGGGACTCCGCAGGTCCCCCCGCTGGCAGCGCCACGACCTCCGGCGGCGCCGAGGACCAGTACGTCGCCACCACGCGTCCCGTAATGCTCTCGTGGGGCAGGGCACCCCAGAGCCGGCTGTCCTGCGAGTGGGCGCGGTTGTCCCCGAGCACGAAGTAGTGCTGCGGCGGGATCGTGACCGGGCCGACGCGTTCGTCGCGATCGGGAGGCGTCGGCGGCAGGTACGGCTCTGCGAGGGGCACCCCGTCCACGTAGACGGTCGCGCCGCGCAGCGCCAGCGTCTCTCCGGGAAGGCCAACGACGCGCTTCACGAGGTGGCGCCGGGGATCGGCGGGGAGCCGGGCTACGACGACGTCGCCCCGGCGCACCGCGCGCATCGGCGGCAACCCGTGCTCGTCGTTCTCGAGGGTCGGTCCGAAGACGAACCGATCGACGAGCACGAAGTCGCCGGCCAGCAGGGCGGGCTCCATCGAGCCGCCTGGGATGGAGAACGACTGCGCCACCCACGTCCGCACGAACAGCGCCGCGACGGCCACCAGGACCAGACGCGTGGCGATGGGCCGCCGGCCCGCCGGCCGGACGCGCGGTTGGGCGGAGCTTGCCGTGTACATGGGCGTCGTTGCGGGCCCGTCCACGGGCGCCCGCTGCTCGGAGCGGCCCCGTGCGGTTCCAGACGCCCCTCCGGCCTCCCGGGGCGCAGCGGGACTACCGGGGCGCCTACGGCAACGAGCCGGACGAACCCGTTGGTCCGCGGCGCCGGCCGGGTGCCCTACCGGTCGAGCGCGAAGACGAACAGTCCGTTGCCGCCGCCGGGGCGCTTCCGGTGGGGCAGGAGGTCGGCCGGGATGAGGCCGCCCCAGCTTGCGCCGCCGGTCCCGACGGGCACGGCGACGTACTGCGTCCCGTCCACCGCGTAGCTGATCGGAAAGCCCTGGATGGACGTCGGGAGCCTCGTCTGCCAGAGCGTCTCCCCGTCGTCGGCGTCGAAGGCGTAGAGGTAGCGGTCCCAGCTTCCGGCGAATGCCAGGCCCCCGTCCGTCGTCAGGGCGGCGCTGTTGATGGGCGTCTCGAAGCGGCGGCGCCAGCGGACGTCGCCGGTCCGCATGTCCATGGCCAGGAACTCGCCGAGCTGGCCCGGGCTGTCGGGGTGGAAGTGGTTGGTGCGCCGCACCGGCCCGGCGCCCCCGCCCCCTTCCACCCGGTCGACCGGGCCGAAGATGCCGGTCTCGCAGTTGAGGTTGATCGGAACGAAGAACGTCTCCAGCCCGGGGTGATACGACATCGCCCGCCAGCTCTTGAACCCGGCCGTGCTCGGGCACCAGAAGATCTCCTCGTAGAGCGTGGGGATCATGCCCTCCCGGTAGGTGACGGCGCCGGTCTCGGGGTGGACGTCGGCGAACGTCTGGTAGCCGAGGTCGTGCGCGTTGCGGAAGGCGCCGGTCTCGAGGTCGAGCTCCCACAGCACGGCCATCTTGCCCATGGTGAAGACGGACCGCCGTCCGTCGTAGTCGATGAGGATCCGCTCGAAGACCTCGTCCATGTCGAGCGTCTCGCCGGGGAGGTGCTGGTAGTACCACTTCATCTCGCCCGTCGCCAGGTCGAGGGCGAGCGTGGAGTTCGTGTAGAGCGCGTCGCCGTCCGTCCCGCGCGCCGCCCGCGCCCACGGCTTGGCCTGCGAGGTGCCGTGGAAGAGCGTCCGCGTGACGGGGTCGTAGCTGCCGGGGATCCACGAGTCGCTCCCGGCCCGGAACATGACCGGCAGGTCGCCCCACGAGTCTCCGCCCCGCTCGCCGGGGAGCGCGATCGTCGACGTCCGCCAGCGCTCCTCGCCGGTGCGGGCGTCGATCCCGACGATGTGGCAGGTGTCGTCGCGATACCTGCCGCAACCGGTCAGGCCCGCGACCACCATGCCGTCGGCGACTATCGAGCCGCTCGAGAACTGGAAGCCGACCCCGCCGCCGAGGTCGGCGTCCCAGCGCTCCTCGCCCGTCCGCGCGTCGATGGCGATGATGTGGGCGTCGGCGGTGTTCAGGTAGACCATGTCGCCGTAGATGGCGATGTTCCGGTGCGCGCGTCCGGGGGGCGGGCCGCCGAAGCTCCGGCCCGGCTCCGGGGCGTCGCGCCGGTACTCCCACAGGAAGTCGCCGGTCGCGGCGTCGAGCGCCTGCACCACCTCGCCGGGGTTGGCGACGTACAAGACCCCGTCGTAGACGAGCGGCGTCGTCTGCTGCGAACCCGGCTCGAGGCTCCAGCTCCAGGCCAGGCGCAGCCGATCGACGTTGTCGGTCGTGATCTGGTCGAGCGGGCTGTGGCCCTGCCCGTCGAGCGTGCGGCGCCAGCTCAGCCAGTCGGCCGGATCGGGGGCCTGGAGCATGGCGTCGGTCACGGCGGTGAACTCGTCGACCTGCGCGGCGGCGGGCGCCGCGAGCTGGGCAGCGGCCGGCAAGCCGAGCGCCAGGGTGAGGGCCAGCGTCAGTGCGGTCGCGATGGGGAAGCGGACAGTCATGGGATATCCTCCAGCGCCCGACGTGCACCGTCTCGTCGGGGCGGTGTCGGCCGCGTCGGGGCGGTGTCGGCTACTTCGAAGCGGCGTCGGCCACCCAAGAATAGTCGAGAAGGGGCACGTCGGCTCGCCCCGGACCCGCCCGGGGGGCTGCGCCGTGGAGCCGCGCCGATTTCTGGAAGGTCTGGTCGGGCGTCAGGCGGAGGCCGCAGCGCGACCTTGCGGTCGCGGCGATGAATGGCGGGCTCGGAGGATCACATGGCCAGGTTTCGTGCGTTTCGCGTCGAGAAGACCGAGGACCGGCGGTTCCCGCGGGGTGTCATCGAGCGGGACACAGCCGATCTGCCGGCCGGCGACCTGCTGATCGAGGTCGCCTACTCCTCGCTCAACTACAAGGACGCCCTGTCGGCGACCGGGAACCCCGGCGTGACGCGGAGCTTCCCGCACACCCCCGGCATCGACGCCGCCGGCACCGTGCTCGAGTCGGCGTCGGACGCGTTCGCCCCCGGCGACGCGGTCATCGCGTCCGGCTACGACCTGGGGATGAACACCGCGGGCGGCTTCGGGCAGCGGATCCGCATTCCGGCCGGGTGGGCCATCCCGATGCCGGCGGGCCTCGACGCCCGGTCCAGCATGATCCTCGGGACGGCGGGCTTCACGGCGGCGCTCTCCCTGCACAAGCTGGAGCAGGCGGGGATGCAGCCGGACGGGGGTCCGGTGCTCGTCACGGGGGCGACCGGCGGCGTCGGCTCCGTCGCCGTGAAGCTGCTCGCGCGGCTCGGCTACGAGGTCCACGCGGTCACGGGGAAGCCGTCGCAGCACGGCTTCCTGCGCGGCCTGGGCGCGCGGGAGGTCGTCTCGCGCGAAGATGCCGGCAAGGGGGCGGAGCGGCCACTCCTGAAGCCGGTGTGGGGGGGCGCCGTCGACACCGTGGGCGGCCCCATCCTCTTCAACGCCGTCAAGGCGCTGCGCTACGGGGCGAGCGCCGCCGCGTGCGGCCTGGTCGCCTCGCCGGAGATTCCGGCCACGGTCTTCCCGTTCATCCTGCGTCACGTCAACCTGCTCGGGATCGACTCCGTCGAGCTGCCGCTGGTGCAGAAGGCCGCCATCTGGGAGCGCCTGGCCGGGCCGTGGAGGCTCGACGGCCTGGACGAGCTGGCCGTGCCGCTCACCCTGGACACGCTGTCGGACGCCATCGACCGGATCCTGGCCGGCGGGATGGTCGGGCGGGGCTTGGTGGATCTCAACGGGTGACGGTAGTCCGCCGGTTGGTGACCCCGCCTCCGGGGGCGGCCGGCGCGAGGCGGGCGGCGGCGGGCAATCCGAATCGTGTTGCCGGCGGCGGCCCGCAGGGTTCGCGGCGGACCGCCCGGCCGGAGGTCGTCCGCCCGGCGGGCGTCTATGATCGGCGTATGCAGAGCCTGGCGCGATTCGTGGCGAACCTGTTCCTGGCGGCCGGCTTCCTGCTGGTGTCGGCCGCCCCGGCCGACGCTCAGGTGGCGGGCGGGGTCGACCGCGCGACGCTGGCGGCGGCGGAGGCGGAGCGGGCTCCGATGATCGAGACGATTCGCGAGCTCGTCTCCATCGAATCGGGAAGCCACGACCCCGAGGGCCTGCGCGCGATCGCGGACGTCGTCGCCGAGCGGCTCCGCGCGCTCGGAGGCGATGTCGAGCTGGTGACGCACGACGATCCCTACCGGATGGTCGACACCCCGGCCGAGCTCGGCCCGACCGTGGTCGGCCGGTTCCGCGGGCGCGGCCGGGGGCGCATCCTGCTGCTCGCGCACATGGACACCGTCTACCGGCGCGGGCAGCTCGCCGAGCAGCCGTTCCGCATCTCCGACGGGCGGGCCTACGGCCTGGGCATCGTCGACGACAAGAGCGGGGTGGCGATCATCCTGCACGCGCTGGCGGTGCTGCGCGCGCTCGACTTCGACGACTACGAGCTGATTACGGTCCTGCTCAACGGGGACGAGGAGGTCAGCTCGGCCGGCTCCCGCTCGCTCATCACGGAGCTGGGCGCGGCCCACGACGCGGTCTTCTCGTGCGAGGGGGGCGGCGAGGACGACCGGCTGGCTCTCGCGACGGCCGGGATCGGGGCGGTGGCGCTGACCGTCACCGGACGCGCGTCGCACGCCGGAAGCGCCCCGGAGCAGGGCCGGAACGCCCTCTACGAGCTGGCGCACCAGGTGCTCCAGATGCGCGACCTGGCGGACGCCGACGTGGGCATCAAGTTCAACTGGACGCTCGCGGAGGCCGGCGCACGCCGCAACGTCATCCCCGCGCACGCGCAGGCCACCGCGGACTACCGGGTGCTCCGCGTCGCCGACTACGACCGGGTGGAGCGGACCGTCCGGGCGCGCATCCGGAATCGGCTGGTGGAGGGCACGACGGTCGAGGTCGCCTTCGAGCGCCGGCGCCCCCCGCTGGAGATCAACCCCGCGTCGCGCGCCCTCGCGGCTCACGCGCAGGAGGTCTATCGCGAGACCGGGCGTGCGCTGCGGGTGAGCGATGTGGCGGCGGGCGGCGGCACGGACGCGGCGTTCGCGGCGCTCGAGACCGAGGCGCCGGTTATCGAAGGCTTCGGCCTGGTCGGGGCCGGGGCCCACTCCGACGCCCACGAGTACGTCGAGCTCGACTCCGTCGTGCCGCGGCTCTACCTGCTGGTGCGGATGATCAGGGACGTGGCGGCCGGCCGTTCCCCCGCCGTGCTCGCTCGGTAGGAGTCTGCGTCGTAGAACGGCGCGGACTCCTGGAGGGTCGCTTGGGCGCCGAGCGGGGCCATCACGCGACGAGCGGCGGGCGAGGCCTGGGGCAGCGCCGGCTCAGAAGCGGACCCCGGCGCCGAAGTGCAGGCGCACGCCCCCCGCGAAGTCGTGGGCGACGTCGAAGTCCAGGCGCGCCCCGAGCGGGGCAAGCAGGAACAGGCCGGCGCCGGCGCCCTTGAGCAAGGGCACGTCGGCGATGGACTGCCCGGCGCCGTAGGCCGCCCCGGTGTCGTAGAAGACCCGGATGCCCGCATTGCCGGCCGAGAGCGGGGACCCGATCGGCATTCGCAGCTCGAGCGAGGCGGCCAGAACCTGGTCGTCCACGCGTGCGCCGACCTCCCAGCCCCGCAGCATGCCGCCGCCCCCGAGGAGGGGCTGCTCGAAGCGCGGCAGGGCGCCGGAGGTGCCGGCGTAGCGGACGCGGGCGGCCAGCACCGCCTGCCCGCCGACCCCCTTGAACGCCTGCACGTCGACGTGCGGCCTGATCAGCGGCTCGGCCGCGCCCCCGAGCACGATCCGCTCGAGGGAGGCGCTCGCTACCACCGCGTCGCGCGGAAAGCTGCCGCTGGCGCCTCCGTACCCGACGGACAGCAGGGACCGGGTGAGCGTCTCGTCGCGGCGGCCGAAGCGGACCGCCTCCCGGCCGGTCTCTGCGCTCACCCGGACCCCGCCGGGCAGGCGGCGATCGACCGCGACCCACGCCCGGGTCCGGTCGTCGGCGACGCCGAACGTCGGATGCTGGCGGCGTCCGCGCGAGGCGCCGGCCCGGACGCGGTCGACGATGCGCCCCGGCAGCGCGCGCTCCGCTTCGAGCGCCGCCCTCCGGTCGCCGCCCCACGTGACCGGCGTGGAGAGCCGGACGCCCGATCCCCACGTGTCGACGATCGTGGCCCGGGCCCCGTAGGTCAGCCCGTAGCCCTCCTCGTAGCCCAGGATCGGGAGGAACATCGCCTCCCGCGCGAGGCCGGCGAGGGAGCGGAGCAGCGGATTGGCGATCGACGCGCCGGGACGCTCCTCGACCACGATGACGAGCGCGATTCGATCCGTCGCCGTGAGGGAGCGGTAGCGCTTGCGCACCTCGACGGATTCGAAGCGGCCGCTCCGCTCCAGGCGGCGCACCACCGCGTCGAGGGCCGCCGCGTCGACGAGGTCGCCGACCGCAACGCCGGCGATCTCCGTCACCTCGGCGTCGCTGAGCGTCTGGTTGCCGTGCACCCGGAGGTCGACGACGGTCTCGGCCGGGGTCGGAAGCGCTGGTGCGGATCCGCCTTCGTCCTGCAGGTCGGCCTGCGCAACCGGCAATACCGGCGCGGCCGGTGGGCCGGCGGCGTCGGCGCGGGGGATCAGACCGAACGCGACGGTGAAGCCGAGTCCCATCCCCAACCCCACTCCGAACCGCGTCCCCCGGTGCCCGACGCGCGTGCGCAGGCGGCTCGACGTGCGGCGGGAGACCCGACCTGCACGGACGGCGGTCGCGCGGGCGCGGGCACGGGCGCAGCGGGGGCTCATCGAACGACCGGGCCGACCGTGCGGATGCGCCCGCCGCTGTCGGCGGCGCGGTAGTTGCGGTACGACCGCGTCCCGGTCATCTCGTAGGACCCCGTGGCAAGGGACATCGCGGCGCGGATCTCGATCTCGTCCGGCAGCCAGACGCCCTCGAAGGGCTGGCCCATCGTCATGGTGGCGGTCAGATCGTCGAGGCGCACCAGCCAGCGGCCGGGCAGGAAGTCGAAGCCGAGGTTGTCGAAGGTATAGCGGATCACCTGGTGCTCGGCGGGATCGATCCAGAGCGTGATCAGGCTGGTCTTGTTCATCGACGCGGCGGAGCTGCGGTCGGCGGCCGCCGCCTTCGTGTCGCCCGCGTCGGGATCGGCGCGGCCGATGAACAGCTCGTCGGGGTAGTACTCGATCCGCAGGACGTCTCGTCCGTTCAGCGTCTCGCGGCCCGCGAGGAGGTAGTTGCCCGGCTCGAACGCGAAGTCGAGGAAGTAGGCGTCGGAGACGAAGCGCGGCTCGGGAATGGTCGCCGTCGACCCCGGGATCTGCCAGCCGTCCCCGTCGAGGACGGCGGACTCGTCCCCGGCGGCGCCTCCGGGACCGCCGCCCTCCGCGGGCGGCTCCGGAATGCCGAGCACGGCTTCCCGGGCGCCGGCGAAGGCGGCTCGCCGGACCCCCTCCAGCTCCGTCGCCTCGGGCGGGGTGAAGCGCACACCGAACCGCACGGCGAGGTCGAGCAGTTCCAGGAGCCGGTCGAACTCCTCGTCGGAGGCGCCGGCGGCGGCCGGCGCGACCGCGGAGACGACCCCGTCGAGCATCGCGGCCACCTCGTCGGGGTAGAGCCGCCCCTCCTCCAGCATCACGTAGCCGTCGCGCGCCTGTGCGACGGCTACGTCGAAGCCGACCGCCCCGACGCCGCCGCGTGCCGCGAGGATGTGATGGGATGCGGCAACGATGGCCGCGTGGTGGTCGCCCCACGCCAGCGCCTCGTCCACGATGGCGTCGAGCAGCTCGCCGTCGACCTCTCCGCCCCAGAGGCGCTCGATCGCCATCTCCACGTTGGTGCGCGGCGACCGCATCGAGATCGTCGCCCGCGATACGCCGTCGGGCCGCCTCCGGCGCGCGCTGCGCCGCTCGCGCTCCAGCCACTCGTCCTCGTACTCCCGCCGCCGCTCCTCGTCGATGTCGACGCCGTCCGCCCGGACCGGGCTGCGCACGAAGATGCCGTCCCGCTCGTACCAGGTGAACTCCCGGTGCGAGCCCCACAGCGGCTCGCCGCCCGGCCCCGTGACGCGGAACCGGACGTCCTCGTCCAGGACGTACTGGCGCCGGACGGCCGCGTTCTCCGCGCGGCGCTCCAGCACGCGTTCCATGAAGCGGTCGATCTCGCTGTCGGCGCCGTCGTCCTGCCCGGCCGCGGGGCTCAGGCCGGCCGTCAGCGCGGCGAGGGCGGCGAGGGCGGGTGCGATGGTCAGGCGCAGCGGGTGCGTGCGTCGCGGGCGCATGGGGTGACCTCCGGCGGACGGCAGCCCGGTCTCGCGCGCGGCGCCGCCATCAAGCAACATACCAGAACCGCCGGCGGCCCCGCGTACAATCAGCAGGGTCGGGCCGGGGCGCGGGACGCGCCGAGGAGTCTGCGCCGTAGAACGTGTCACGGGCACTCCGTACCCGCGCAGACTCCCAAAGCGCCCGCAAGGGCGCTCGAGGTGCGCGTACCGGGCCGCCGGATTGCGGCGGCGACGCGCTGAGGTCGGCGAACGGGCGCAGCGCCGGCTCCAGATCGAGACGCTCATGATCCGATTCCTCTCCTACTGGCTGACGACCACGATCGCTCTCGGGGCGGCGGCGTGGATCCTGCCGGGGGTGTCGATCACGTCGGCCCCGGCGCTGGCGGTATCGGCCCTCGTCCTGGGCATGGTGAACGCCGTCGTCCGGCCCATCCTCGTCATCCTGACCCTGCCGCTCACCTTCCTCACGCTGGGCATCTTCTACCTCGTCGTCAACGGCATCGCCTTCTCGCTGGCGGCGTGGCTGGTCGACGGATTCGAGGTCCGCTCGTTCGGGTGGGCGGTGCTGGGCGCGATCCTCGTCGGCTTCGTCTCGCTGTTCATCGGCGCGTGGGGGGACGGGCGCCGCGGGCACTAGGAGCTGCGCCGCGGACCGGCACGGGAGCGGCAGCGGGTCGTGCTATTCTCGGCGGGACGAAGGGGGTCCAGAAGCAATGACAGCGCGACATTCGAATCTGATTCTGATCGTTCCCGCGTTCGCGATGGTGCTCGCGGGTGCCTGCGGCGGCGGCGGCGAGATGGCCGAGCCCGAGCCGGAGCCGGTCGAGGAGGCGCCGGCCGAGGCGGCGCCGATGGAGATGATCGGCGGCGGGAATGCGACGCTCGTGCACGAAGGCCAGGCCGGCAGTCCGCACGTCAGCGTCGCCTGGACCGTCGGCGAGGGCAACATCTCGATCACCTACGGGCGGCCGTACCTCCGGGACCGCGTCGTCGGCGAGAGCGTGGAGCCGATGGCGGACCGCGTCTGGCGGCTGGGCGCCGACGAGGCGACCACGCTGGTGACGGACCGCGAGCTCATGCTCGGAGGCGAGACGATCCCGGCCGGCGAGTACACGCTCTGGACGATGCAGACGAGCGACGAGTACCACCTGATCGTCAACAGCGAGACCGGGCAGTGGGGCACGAACTACAACTCGGAGCACGACGTGGCCCACATCCCGATGGAGGTCGGCGAGCTCGATCCGCCGGCGGAACAGCTCGTCATCGCGGTCGACGACGACTCGCTCGGATTCGAGTGGGGCGCGCTGGCGGCCAGCGTCCCGCTGATGGTGCACTAGTCGGCGAGCGCCTGCTCCGTCCGCCGGACCGCGTGGTGCTCGTTGGCCGTCTCGCGATCGGACGCGGCCGAGGACGCGACGAGCGACGAGAGCGGTGGCGCGCTGACGGCCAGCGTCCCGCTGATGGTGCACTGATCGCCGTTGCGCGGCGGGGACGGGAGCGTCCGAACGGGGGCGCGTCTCCGCCGCGTCGCAATCCCTGCCCTTGCATCGACTACGTCTGGATACCGACCAATGACGACTTCCGATTCGCCTGCTGTCGACTGCCGTGCGCTCAACGACCGGCTCGTGAGCGTCCTGAAGCCGTTCGCGTCGCCGATCGCCATCTCGTTCCATGCGCCGGGCGAGACGCCGCCCGCGGCGCAGGTCGAGCCGCGCTACCCCGCGCCGAACGAGCACGGCCGCACGGGGCAGGTGCCGGCCGGTTGCGTCTTCTGGATCCAGGGAGCCGACCGCACCTTCGCCACCGCGGCAGCGGACCACGGCAACTGCAGCGTCGGGAGCTACACGCACGGCTTCCTGACGCTCGAGGAGGCTGCCGCGAAGGACGACGTGGGAGCGGTGCTCGAAGCCGGCTGGGTCGACCAGGCGGCGGTAATGTCGCTGCCGCACGTTGCCGACAAGCCCGGATCGGTCGTCTACGGTCCCCTCGCGGACTCTCCCTCTCCGCCCGACGTCGTGCTGCTCCGCATCAACGGCCTCGGCCTGATGACGCTGAAGGACGCCTTCCCCGACATGCCCATCGAGGGCAAGCCCCAATGCCACATCGTGGCGATGGCGAAGGAGCAGAACGCGGTCGCGGCAAGTGTCGGCTGCGCCCTCAGCCGGTCGCGCACCGGCATGCGCTCCGAGGAGATGACCTGCGTCATCCCCGGCCGCCGGCTCGCCGAGGTGGTCGACACCCTCGAAGCGACGGTCGGTCTCGACCGCGCGATGGCGAGCTACGCCTCGGCGGACGCCAAGCGGTTTGTCTGAGCGTAACGCGTCCCGGTCCGCCACAGCGGGCCAGCGGGCGGAACGCATGCCGGGTTCATCTCAGCGCCCTGTCGGCGTCAGAACAAGCTGAACCGCTGAACCGCCCAAGGCAGAACGACGAAGAACCCGCCGGCTAAGAAGCCCACCGTCCATGCTCCCCCCACCGAGAGGCGCGCAACTGCGCGCAGCGCCCCGCACAGCAACCCGATCAGCCAGAGCCCGGCAAACGAGCCCATCAGGTTGAACGTCAGCATCGTCGGAGTGCGCCGCATGTTCTCTTGATAGGCCTGCATCGCTGTTGCGAATTCCGAGACTCCCACCCCTGATACATCCAGCGGTTCGAGTTCGAGCAGCGCGGCGACCCAAATGAGGCTCGCAATCCCCCACGGAATCTGCGACCAGCACGCAACCGCCGAGCACTCGAGGACACGACGCCCCTCCGCCCCCCGAACTACCGCGATGACGAGAATCGTGATCGTCGGCAACCAGAAGGCCACTGCGATGCCTAACAGCGAAGCCAGGACCGACACGAGCACGCTCAAGCCGGCTGGCACCTCGGGCCCCCCGATGGACTGCAGTGCCGAGGCGGCGACCGCATTGTTGCGGAGCGCCTGTACCGTACTGGTGAGCACCGTTAACAGCATCCAGAGAACAACGGGAACCAACGCGGACCGCCACGCGATGTCTCGCGCCAGCAACTCGCGATAGTACGCCAACGGTCGCCATAGAATCGGCATGACAATTTATCCTCTTCCCCATGCGAGGAGTATTGCGGCAATCTCCAGCACCGCAGCGGCGGCAAGCCACATCGCGGCCGCGCACAGAGTATTGCCCACGGCATCGAACGGTACCCGCAGTTGCGAGCCGCCGCACCATCGCAGGATCGACCGAACGATCTGGAGTGCCGCCCAACCGACCAGAATGAAGCCGACGAACTCCAGCGGCGCGTACAGAAGCAGATAGACGGCTTTGTCCGCGGTAACCATGCCGAGCATCAGACCGACCGCAAAACCGTTCAACGCAAAGAAGACGAGCCCGCCAACGCCGAACGTTGACAGGCTCAACAGAAAGAGCGTGCAGGAGGCTCGCGCGTTTCCCGTTACGATCCGTACGAGATCATCCGCGAGAGCATCGGTATGCCGTGTCGGCAACGTCCCATTCGCTGTCAACCAGCCGAGCAGGACGTTGACCGCAAAGGCACCCGCGTAAAGGGCTAACCACGACTTCATGGGACGCTATTCGCCGAACCCTGCCCCGCAGGCAGCACCCGCGACAATGCCGCCCACTCCACCCAGGGGTGCCGCGAGGAAACCGCATCCGATGCTGAACGTCGTGTTGATCGCGAAGCTCAACGGGTGCGAGATCGGCTTGATGTAACCGTTGGCCTGGCCCCAGCTCAGGAACGCGCCCTCGCCGGGCAACGTCGCGGGAGCCGCCATCAGGGACAGCGCGCCAAACACCACCACCACTGCTACGAATCTCCGCATCTCCCATCCTCCTTGCCTCGGTAGAAGTACCAGACGCCTATGCGTACGCCGATGTACACCCCAATCGCCGGTGCAAGTGCTTGAACGATTGCTTCTTGCACGGTGTTGCCCATGCCGAAGTTATAAAGACGCAGTACGAACGACAGCAGGAGCGTCGCTACCCCGGCGTACAAGGGCAGCTTGTCGCGTGGCACGTGGAATTGCATCTGAATCCTCCTTTCTGACGACGGACGCTCGCGCGAAGGCGGACGAGTGGTTGGGCGCTAGCATCGGGCGGCACGCAGAACCCGGAGACACGCGGCTCGTGACCCTTGCGCGAATGGTCACACGCTGCAATTCGGAGGCTCTACAACGATCGAGAGTCGCGCTGCCTGAAGCGTGCTTGGAACCCAATGGAGTTGCCAGCCTTGTTGAGGTCGCCCGTCGGTTGACGATATCGGTCATCGCGCCACGCTCCGGTCGCCTGGATGGAAAGCAAGACGTACGCCAGAGGGAGCCGGGCGGAGGCGGCACCGGAGGGGTGGCTGCAGGTGGGAGGTGGTGTGCCGAGATCCGGCTACCGCAGAACCAAGCGGGCTCGCGGGCACATCTTGTGCGCGGGATGGCGCGCAGGTGCGGGTCCGGGAGTTCCCTTCCGACTTCATGCTCGGGGCGATTCAGGCGCAATAGCCGATCTTCGGTCGCGCAACCGCCGGCGTCGGCAGGGCGGCATCCATCCGGGAGCGGCGGGGTGTCGGTGGCGGAGATTCTCGTGGTTGCGACGGCAGGACGGCGATTCGCGGTGCGCTGAACCGCACCGACGACGCTGGCAACCACGGTTGCGCTGGTGCCAGCGGCCACGGCGCAGTGGCGTGTGGGCCGTTGACACCTGCATCGCGCGCCCGTATAACCAGACGGAAGCGGCGGGCGAAGGGCGCGCCGCAAGCGGATGCCGACCCCAGTCGGAGTGCACGCCATGCCGATTCGCCTCGCCTCGCTGGCACTGTCAGTCACGTTCGCGGCCGGGGCTCCGCCCGTCGGGGCCCAGGAGGAGGCCGGTCCCCCGGCCGTGGACTTCCAGCGCGAGGTGCGGCCGATCCTCGCGGACAACTGCTTCCAGTGCCACGGGCCGGACGAGAGCACGCGGCAGGTGCGGCTCCGGCTCGACACCGAGGCGGGAGCGTTCGCCGAGCGTCCGAGCGGCCGGCCGGTGGTGCCGGGGGACGCGGCGGCGAGCCTCGTCTACCAGCGCATCGCGCACGACGACCCGCGGCGACGGATGCCGCCGCCGGCGCTCTCGCCGAAGACGCTGACCGACGCGGAGATCGACGTCCTGCGCCGCTGGATCGACGAGGGCGCGTCGTGGGAGCAGCACTGGGCCTTCGAGCCGATCGAGCCCCCCGGCGCCCCGGCGGTGCCCGACGCGACGTGGGCGCGCGGCCCCCTGGACCGATTCGTGGCGGCGCGGCTGGAGGCGGAGGGACTGGCGCCGGCTCCGGAGGCGGACCCGCGCACGCTGGCGCGCCGCGTGGCGCTCGACCTGACCGGCCTTCCGCCGGACCCGGAAGCACTGGAAGCGTTCGTCCGGGATCCGTCCGACGCCGGCTACGAGCGGCTCGTCGACCGCCTGCTCGCCTCGGTGCACTGGGGCGAGCACCGCGCCCGCTACTGGCTCGACGCCGCGCGCTACGGGGACACGCACGGGATCCACATCGACAACTACCGGGAGATGTACCCCTACCGCGACTGGGTCATCGACGCGTTCAACGCGAACAAGCGGTTCGACACGTTCACGCTGGAGCAGATCGCCGGCGATCTCCTCCCCGAGCCGACCCTCGACCAGCTCGTCGCCACCGGCTTCCAGCGCAACAACATCACGACCAACGAGGGCGGGGTCGTCCCCGAGGAGTACGAGGTCATCTACGCCAAGGACCGGGCGGAGACGATCGGCGGCGTCTACCTCGGCCTGACCGTCGGCTGCGCGACCTGTCACGACCACAAGTTCGACCCGATCGCCCAGAGCGAGTTCTACGCCCTGACCGCCTTCTTCCGGAACACGACGCAGTACGTGATGGACGGCAACGTCTCCGATCCGCCGCCCATCCTCGTCGTTCCCGAGGAGTCGGAGCGCGCCCTGTGGTCCGAGCTTCGCGCGGAGGCGGCGGAGACCGAGGCGGGAATCGCGCGCCGCGCCGCCGCCGTCGACGCGGCGTTCACCGAATGGCTCGCGACCGGCGCCTATCGGGCCCTGCGGTCGCCGCTCGATCGCGCGTCGGAGTGGATGCGCCTCGACCTCGACGTCCCCGCCGGACCGGTCTTCCGCATGGACGGGGAGCCCCGGCCGGTCACCCTCGAAGGGGATGCGCGCATCGGCGCCGGGCCGCACGGCCTGCCGGCGCTCACGTTCGGACCGGAAGCCGCCGCGCGCCTGCCGTCGCTCCCGCTGGACGCCGACACCCCGTTCTCGCTCGCCCTCTGGGTCTACCAGCCCGAGGCGGAGGGGAACTTCGTGGTGGCCGGCCAGGACGACCCCGACGACGGGTCGCGCGGCTGGGCGCTGACGCTCGGGTCGCGGCAGCTCTCGTTCCGCATGACCGGCGACGAGCATCCGGACGAGCCCGGCCGGCCGTCGCCGCGCATCGCGCCGAGCAACCTGCGGCGGATGCCCCCCGGCGAGTGGACCCACGTCGTGATCACGCACGACGGGTCGGGGGAGCGGGCAGGGCTGAACGTCTTCCGCGACGGGGACGTCGTCGAGGCGTCCGGCAGCGAGTTCTTCACGAGGGTCCTCGGGAGCATCCGCACCGAGCGACCGCTGCTGCTCGGACGCAGTGCGACCCGCGACCAGGAGGGTCCGGACGAGCCGGAGATGCGCTACTTCGACGGCGGCGGCATCGCCGACCTGCGCATCTTCAACCGCGCGCTGACGGTGCAGGAGGCGCGCGTCGTGTCCCTGTGGCCGGCGCTCGAGCGGGCGCGCGGCCGGCTTCTCCATGCCCTGGACGACACGGAGCGCGAGGCGCTGCGCGTCTACTTCCTGGGCGTCGAGGATGCCGCCTACCGGCGTCTGCTCGCCCGCAGCCAGACGATCGAGCGGGAGTGGCGCGAGATGCGGCGGCGCGGCGGCATCACCCACGTCATGCACGAGCGTCCCGACAGCGAGCCGGAGGCGCACGTCCTGGACCGCGGGATGTACGACCAGCCGCGCGAGCGCGTCGCGGCCGGGGTGCCGGCGGCGCTTCCGCCGATGGCCGCGTCGCTGCCGCGGAACCGCCTCGGCCTGGCCCGCTGGCTGGTCGACGACACCAACCCGCTGACCAGCCGGGTGACGGTGAACCGCTTCTGGCAGCAGGTGTTCGGCACGGGCCTCGTGGCGACGAGCGAGGACTTCGGGGCGCAGGGCGAGTTGCCCAGCCATCCCGAGCTCCTCGACTGGCTGGCGTCGGAGTTCCGCGCGTCGGGCTGGGACGTGAAGCGCTTCTTCCGTATGCTCGTCACGTCCGCGACATACCGGCAGTCCGCGGCCGCGACGCCCGAGAAGCTGGAGCGCGACCCGGAGAACCGCCTGCGCTCGCGCGGCCCCCGGTTCCGGATGGATGCCGAGATGGTTCGGGACTACGCGCTCGCGGCCAGCGGCCTGCTGGTGCGCGCCGTGGGCGGCCCCAGCGTCCGGCCCTACCAGCCGGAAGGCGTCTGGTCGACGGTGGCGATGCCGCAGAGCAACACGCGCCTCTACCGGCAGGACGAGGGCGATGCCCTGTACCGGCGCAGCCTCTACACGTTCTGGAAGCGCTCGGCGCCGCCGCCCTCGATGGAGATCTTCAACGCCCCGACGCGCGAGCACTTCACGGTCCGGCGCGAGCGGACGAACACACCGCTCCAGGCGCTGGTCGTGATGAACGACCCGCAGTTCGTCGAGGCCTCGCGCCACCTCGCGCAGCGCGCCCTGCGCGAGGTGGGCGGTTTCGACGCGCGGCTCGACTTCGTGACGACGCGGCTCGTGGCGCGATCGTTCGATGACGCCGAGCGCGCGGTGGCCAGACGAACCTACGACCGCCTGCTCGATGCCTACGAGGCCGACGCCGAGGCGTCCCGTGAGCTCCT
>JAPOWL010000487.1 GCA_026707615.1 Acidobacteriota bacterium
TGGGTGTGCCCGGACGTGGCCGCCGACAACATCGTGTCGATGGACGAGGGCGGCACCAACCTGTTCTGGGCCGAGCGCTTCGGCCGCGAGATCGGCCTCGGCGACCTCTGGGTGAAGCTGTGCGGGAACTCCCACACCGGGTCGTTCAAGGACCTGGGGATGACGGTGCTGGTGTCGATCGTGCGCGAGATGATGCAGCGCGGCGCCGCCATCCGGGCCGTCGCGTGCGCCTCGACCGGCGACACCTCGGCCTCGCTGGCCGCCTACGCCGCGGCCGGCGGCATCCCGGCCATCGTCATCCTGCCGCGCGGCAAGGTGTCGACCGCGCAGCTCGTGCAGCCGCTCGCGAACGGCGCCACCGTCCTGGCCCTGGACACGGACTTCGACGGCTGCATGGCGATCGTCAAGCGCCTCGCCACCGAGGAGGGCATCTACCTCGCCAACTCCATGAACAGCCTCCGCCTCGAAGGCCAGAAGACGGTGGGCATCGAGATCGTGCAGCAGTTCGACTGGGAGGTCCCCGACTTCGTGATCATTCCCGGCGGGAACCTCGGCAACGTGAGCGCCCTCGGGGCCGGGTTCGACATGATGGAGGCCCTCGGCGTCACGGCCCGGCGGCCGCGCATCGTCGTGGCCCAGGCGGCGGCCGCCAACCCGCTCTACCGTGCCTACCGCAACGACTGGGCGTTCGAGCCCATGCGTGCGAATCCCACCCAGGCGTCCGCGATCCAGATCGGCAACCCCGTCTCCATCGACAAGGCCGTCCGTACGCTGCAGCGCTATGACGGCGTCGTGGAGCAGGCCTCCGAGGCCGAGCTGGCCGACGCCTCCGCCCGCGCGGATCGCACCGGAATGTACAACTGCCCGCATACCGGGGTTGCGCTGGCGGTGCTCGTGAAGCTCCGGGCGCGGGGCGTGATTGCCTCGTCGGACCGCGTCGTCGTCATCTCGACGGCCAACGGGCTCAAGTTCACCGACTTCAAGCTCGGCTACCACCAGTCGTCGATCACCGATCTCGATCCCCGCATCCCCAACACGCCGGTGGAGCTCCCGAACGACTACGACGCCGTGCGGGGCGCGGTCGCGGCCGTGACCGGCCACTGAACGGCCCCGGTCCGTTGCTTGACACCGTTCCGCGCCGCCCTCGACAATACCGGCATGGCGGTCCCGCGCATCACGAAGGAAGCGTTGAAGGAGCGGCTCGAAGGCGAGGCGGAGCAGGCCCCGGTCGTGGTCGACGTCCGCCTCAAGTACCCCTACGAGCACAGCACGGTGATGCTGCCGGGCGCGGTGCGCCTCGCCCCGACGGACCCGGATCCGTCATCCCTGCCCCGGGACCGCGACATCGTCGCCTACGACTCCGATCCGGAAGAGGTCGTCAGCGCCCCTGTGGTCGCGGCGCTCCTCCGCAACGGCTATCGCGCCGCCGCCCTCGAAGGCGGCATCGCCGACTGGCTGGCGGCGAAGTTCCCCACCCAGAGCAAGCAGGCGCCGAAGCAGAAGCCGCCGCAGGCCGGCGCCCTCAAGGGATAGGAGCGCACCCGGTGCGGGCTCGCCTCGCGGTCGGCGTCTCGGCCGCCGGCGCCTGCGTGGTCGCGCTGTGCCTCGCCGCGCAACCCGCCGCGCATTTCTCAGAGCGTCTCTCGGCGCATCCCTCCGAGCGTCTCTCCAGCCAAGTGTCCGCCGCGCCCCCGATCGACGATCTGGTGGCCTCCCTGCAGCAGCGCTATGCCGCGGTCCGCACTCTCACGGCCGACTTCGAGCACCGCGTCTCGGGCGGGGTGCTGAGCACCACCGACGTCGAGCTGGGCACGGTGCTCGTCAAGCGTCCCGGGCGCTGGCGCTTCGACTACCTCGAACCCGAGCCGAAGAGCTTCGTCTCCGACGGCGCGACGGTCTACGCGCACTTCCCGCTCGACCGGCAGGTCATGGTCACCCCGGTCCCGGCCGACGCCGGGGCCTCGAATCCGGCCGCGTTCCTGGCGGGGCGCGGCAACCTGGTCCGTGACTTCGCGGCCGCCTACGGCGACGCCCGCGACGCGCCCCCGGGTACGTGGGTCGTGCGGCTGACGCCGCTCGGCGACAACGCGGACTACGAGATGCTCGAGCTCGCCGTCGACCGCCGCACGCTCGACATCCGGAGGCTCGCCACGACCGACTTCCTGGGCGCGGTGTCGACGTACCGGTTCGACAACCTGCGGACGAACCGCGATCTGCCCGACGCGTTGTTCACCTTCGAGATTCCTCCGAACACCGAGGTGCTCACCGATGAGGGGCCCAATCACCCCTGAGATCGAATCCTCCCGCGTCCGCGCCGGACGCGCCGCGCTGACGTCGGCCGCCCTCCTGCTCGCCGTGCTGGCCGCGGCCGGGTGCGGCACCAGCGCCGCCTTCCGCACGGCCCAACAGGCAGAGCTGCGGAACGACTTCGACCGGGCCGTCATCGAGTACGGCCGGGCGGTCGAGGAGCGGCCCGACGACCGCCAGGCGCAACTGGCGCTGAACCGCGCCAAGCTGCGGGCCGCCGAGGCCCACTACGCGGCGGGCCGCCGGCTGGCGCGCCTCTCGCGGTGGGAGGACGCGCTCGCCGAGTTCCAGATCGCCTGGGACCTCAATCCCACCCGCGGCGACGTGGCCGATGCGCTGCGCGCCGCGCGCGAGAACGTCCGCTCCGAGATGGAGGCGCGGGCAGAAGGGGTGACCGAGCTCGAGGCGCTCATCGACAGG
>JAPOWL010000383.1 GCA_026707615.1 Acidobacteriota bacterium
CGCCTCGGCGGCGTCCCCCGCCGCCGAGGCGGCGGCAAGCGCCCGGGAAGCCGGGAAGCCGGCGCACGATCCGACCTCGGGCAGCGCCCTCGCCGCGTGGCGGGCGCTGGCCGCGGTCGCTCCCGCCGACTTCCCGCCGGCCTGGCGCGACCTGCGCGAGCACTGGGAGGCCGAGATTCCGGCCCGCGAGCGCTTCAACGCCCAACACTTCGAGCTGCTGTGGGACCTCGGCGGCCCCGACTATGCGGCGACCATCGGCCACGGGACGGGGCGTACGGACACGCCGTCGAGGCCGGGCGAGTTCGCCATCGAGCGGCGCGGCGATCGCCTGCTGAACGGCATCTATCCGGCCGGCGCCTACACACACCTGCTGTCGACGAAGCACCCCGGCGTCCTCCAGACGCCCCGCTTCCGGATCGACAGCGACTACCTCAGCTTTCGCGTGCTGGGCGGCGACCTGAGCTTCGTGCAGCTCATCATCGAGAACTACTCCGTCCCGCGGGGCGGCATCTACCACCTGCGCTACAGCCCGAAGACGGACGCGATGACGTGGGCGCAGTGGGATACCGAGTTCTGGAAGGGCTTCACCGCCTACATCGAGTTCGCCACGCAGGACGACGCCACCCGCTTCCAGCTCGATCCCGAGGACGCCCGCCTCCGCCACCGGCCGACGCGGCGCGGCGATGGCCGGTCGTTCATCGGGGCCGGCCGCATCGTGGCCCACGACGAGCCGCGGACGCCGCGGGAGACGGTCGTCCCCGTTCTGGCGCTGCTCGGCGGGCCCGCGAGCGCCGCGGCGACGGGCACGGAGACCCCCCGTGCGGCAGTCGGTCCGGCCGGCCCCGAGGCCTCCCGGGCGGCAGTCGGCCCGGGCGTCGACCGTGCTGCTGCGCGATACGAGGCGCCGTCGTCGCGCGAGGATCTCGCGGAGTGGATCGGCCGCCGGGCGGGCGAGGCGGTCGCCGCCTGGCGCGACGACCGGCTGACGGAGCGGCAGGCGGCGTTCCTCGACGAGCTCGTCCGGGCCGATCTGCTTCCGCGCTCGCTCGAAACGCTGGTCGCGCTACGGGAGCCGGTCGCCGAGTACCGGAGGCTCGAGCGCGCCGTGCCGGTGCCGCGCCGCGCCCCGGGCGTCATCGACGAGGCGGCCCCGGACCAGCCGCTCCTGGTGCGCGGCAGCCACAACAACCCCGGCGACGTCGTGCCGCGCGGTTTCCTGACCGCGGTCGACGGCCGGCCGTACGCGGATCCCGGGCTCGTCCGTCTCCAACTGGCCGAGGCCGTGACCGACCCCGGCAACCCGCTGACCGCCCGCGTCGCCGTCAACCGGGTGTGGCGGCACCTGTTCGGCTACGGCCTCGTGCGCACCGTCGACAACTTCGGGCGCCTCGGCGATCCGCCGTCGCACCCGGCGCTCCTCGATCACCTCGCCCGCGGATTCGTCGACGACGGCTACTCGATCAAGGGACTCGTCCGGCGCCTGGTGCGGAGCCGCGCCTACCGGATGAGCAGCCAGGCCTCGGCCCGCGCCGCCGAGAGCGACCCGACCAACCGCCTGCTGCAGCACGCCAACCTGCGGCGCCTGGACGCGGAGGCCATCCGCGACGCGATGCTGTCCGTCTCCGGGCGGCTCGACCCGACGATGTACGGCCCCCCGGTGCCGGTGCACTACGCGGCGCGGCGGGGCCTGACCGAGGGCGACCCCGACAATGGGCCGGTCGACGGCGACGGTCGGCGCAGCATCTACCAGGAGATCCGCCGCAACGCCCACAACCCCTTCCTGGAGGTCTTCGACCTGCCCAAGCCGGCGACGACGCGCGGGCAGCGGGACACCACGAACGTGCCGGCGCAGCCGCTGGCGCTGCTCAACAGCCCGTTCGTCATCGGGCAGGCGGCCGAGTGGGGGCGGCGGCTCGCCGAGGGGGAGGCGTCGTCGGTCGAGGGCAGGATTCGGCACATGTTCATCAAGGTGCTCGCGCGCCCGCCGGACGAGGCGGAGGTCGCCCGGGTCGCCGAGTATCTGGACGCGACCGCGGCGTTGCGGGGCGTCGACCCGTCGCTGCTGCTCCACGATGCCGCGGTCTGGCGGGACGTCGCGCACAGCCTGTTCAACCTGAAGGAGTTCGTCTACATCCCGTAGCGGCCGAAGAGGATCGACGATGCCTTTCGACCCACGCCAGCACCCGGGCCCGCGCCCGTTCCTGACGCGCCGCGAGATGCTGCGCCAGACGTCGACCGGCTTCGGCTGGCTGGCGCTGACGGCGCTGATGGCCGACCGCGCCTACGCGGGGCTTGCGCAGGGAAGCGCCGCCGGCGCGCAGCCCGGGGCGGCGGCCGCCGCGGAGGGGCCGCTGGCTCCGAAGAACCCCGACTTCGCGCCGCGCGTGAAGAACGTCGTCTTCTGCTACATGTCGGGCGGCCTGTCGCACGTCGACTCGTTCGATCCGAAGCCGCGCCTCGCGGCGGAGGCGGGCCGGCCGATGCCGTTCGAGACCGAGCGGACGATGTTCAACCAGGACGGGAACATCTGGCCGAGCCCGTGGGCGTTCACCCGCTACGGCGAGAGCGGCATTCCGGTCAGCGCGCTCTTCCCGCACATCGGCGGCGTCGCCGACGAGCTGACGGTCATTCGCTCCATGACGGCGCCGTTCATGGAGCACGCGCAGGCCAACTTCTACTTCCACTGCGGCATGCCGTTCACGGGCTTCCCGAGCATGGGGGCCT
>JAPOWL010000647.1 GCA_026707615.1 Acidobacteriota bacterium
CCCGACCCGGTCGGCGCGCCCGGTCGAGCAGATGATCTCGGCCATCTGCAGGAACTCGTCGACCGAGCAACCGGCGATGTCCGCGACCACCTCCGGGGTGTAGCGGTCGTAGTGCTGCTTCAGGAGCTGGAAGACCGAACGCGGATGCGTCAGCGACGGATCGCGGCGGACGTAGCCGTCCAGCTCCCGCTCGTAGTCCCAGGCCGTCTTGTCGTAGTTGCTTGCGGCTTCGTCGAATCCGGCGAACAACCCGTCCGCGAAGCCGTACTGGTCGCCGACGACGAAAGTCGCGTTCGTGTGGGCGCGCACGTAGTCGGCGTGGTGCAGGTCGTTTTCTAGCACGTAGCGGATGAGCCCGCCGAGCACCGCGATGTCCGACCCGGGCCGGATCTGCATGTGGCGGTCGGCGACCGCCGACGTGCGGGTGAAGCGCGGATCGATGGTCAGGAGCTTGGCGCCCCGGTTGTCACGCGCCTCGACCGCCCACTTGAACCCGCAGGGATGGTTCTCGGCCGGGTTGGCGCCCATCACCAGGATGACATCGGTGTTCTTGATGTCCTTCCAGTGGTTGGTCATCGCCCCGCGACCGAACGTGGCGGCCAGACTGGCCACCGTGGGGCTGTGTCATATGCGGGCCTGGTGATCGATGTAGACCAGGCCCATGGCGCGCATCGTCTTCGTGATGAGGTAGGCGTCCTCGTTCGAGACGGTCGCGCTGCCGACCCAGGAGATCCCGTCGGCGCGATTCACGACCCGGCCCTCGTCGTCCCGCTCGCGGAACGAGGCATCGCGCGAGTCCTTGAACTTGCGCGCGAACCAGTCCATCGCCGTGTCCCAGTCGACCTCTTCCCACTCCGCCGCCCCGGCCCGGCGCAGCAGCGGCTGGTGCCGCAGCCGCGGGCTGATGGCCAGCTCCATCTGCGACGCGCCCTTCGGGCAGAGCGTGCCGCCGTTGATGGGACTGTCGGGGTCGCCCTCGACATGGATGACGGTGTTCTTCGTGTTCAGGCCGCCGCTGCCGTGGACGTAGGCGATGGTCCCGCAGCCGACCGCGCAGTACGGGCACACAGTCCGGTACTCGGTGGCGTTGCGGATCTTGAGCTGGCGGACCGCGGCGTGCGCCGGCCGGAGATCGAAGCCGAGGGCGCTGACCGCGAGGCCGCCGGTGACCGAGGCCTTCAGGAACGTGCGGCGGGATATGTCCATGGGCTGTCCGTGCTCTGGTGGTTATACCACAGCGGGCCGGATGGCGTCGTCCGGTCGGCGGCGCCCGCCGTTCGGGACGGCGAGCCGCAACGGCGGGTTGGAGCGGACACGCGGAGGTTCGTGGCGATGCATCCAGTCAGGCGACCCGCCCTCCGACAGATCCATGCCTGGCGGCTCCGCAGATCGTGAGCGCGCGACCGGCGAGGCGCGGCACCCGGCAAGACCCGCACATTCCACAGGTGTAATATTCCTCGTGTGGAATGGTCCGTCGAAGTGACCGACGAGTTCAAGACGTGGTGGCACGATCTCGACGATGACGAACAGGTCTCGGTTGCCGCCGCCGTGACACTCCTCGAAGTTCGTGGAACGGCGCTCGGTTTCCCGTATTCATCGGGCGTCAAGGGTTCGCGGCACGGCCACATGCGCGAGCTTCGGATTCAGCATCGCGGCCGGCCGTACCGCATCCTGTACGCGTTCGACCCGCGGCGCACGGCCATCCTGCTGCTCGGCGGCAGGAAAACCGGAGACGATCGGTGGTACGAACGATTGACGCCCAGAGCGGACGCCATCTACGACGCGTACCTGGACGAGCTGCGCAAGGAGGGCCTGGTCGATGACGACGACGCGATTCGATGAGCTGAGAAAGGGCATGTCACCCGACGCGCAGGCGCGTGCGCGGTCTCTGGCCGAGAACATGCTGAGGGAGATGCCCCTTCACGAACTGCGGCTCGCCCGCCAGAAGACCCAGACGCAACTGGCGCGAGTCCTCGACGTCCAGCAGGCTGCGGTCTCCAAGATCGAGCGGCGGGCTGACATGTACATCAGCACGCTGCGGTCCTACATCGAGGCGATGGGCGGACACCTGGAAATCGTGGCAACGTTCCCCGACGGCGCGGTGCGCCTGACGCAACTGGGCGAGGACAAGGCCGCGGACGAGAACCCGTCCACCGAGCCGTGAACGTCGAGGCTCCGCTATGTGAAATCCGACCGCCACAGGCGCGCGGCCCGTGCCGCAAGTCGGCGCTGGCGCTCCTCCAGCAGCGCCGGCGTCCATTCCTCCGGCGCCATGTCGGCGATCTCCCTCGCCAGCGCGTACGCGCTCGTTTCGTAGGCGGCCCGCTTCGTGGGGTACGCCGCGTTGCCGACGTCCCTGTTCAGCACCCGTTCGAGCAGCGTCAGGTTGCCCAGTCGATCGACCGTCGCCTCCCAGCGATCCGGCGGGAAGGCCTCGGCCCACTCGCCGGCCGGGTTCTCCGGCAGCACGTGCTCCACGGTGGCGGTGTCCGTTTCGTGATCGACCACGCGATCACCGGCGTCCGTCTCCAGCCTGGCAAGCACGTACCTGGCAATCTTCGTCCGCTGGCCCCTGGTGCTCACCGTCCATCGCCCGAAGTCGCTCTCGTAGCGCTCGTCCTCGACGTAGATGGACCGTAGCTGCGTGTTCACGGCCCCGGGACGGTTCGCCTGCCCGTCGATCACCGCCTTGGCCGCGA
>JAPOWL010000567.1 GCA_026707615.1 Acidobacteriota bacterium
CACGCACCTTGAACGACCGCTGCCGGTGAACCGGTGCCCCGGTCGGCTTGTCCGACCAGCGCGCGCCGGGATTGGTCACCCGCTTGCGCATGGCGCGAAGCAGCTCCAGTTCGTCGTCCGTACGAAGACGGGTGGTCATCGCCACACGATCCATGCCTGGACTCTCGGCGCGTGTCAAGCGCACCGCGTGGATCCGGCCAGCCGGCAAGGTTGGGGGGACGTGGAAGAGCAACGGCATCAAGAGGACTGCTCGTCAGAGTGTCGGACGGCGACAACCGATCCCGACGGCCGGGCCGTGGGCTCGCAGGCGCGGCTACTGCAACTCGAGGCGCGCCACCACCGGGTAGTGGTCGGACGGGTAGCGGCCGCCCTCGTGGTCGATGACGGTCTCGACCGACCGGACGCCGATCGGGCCGCCCACGAGTATCCAGTCGATGCGTCCTTCGTTCGCCTGCTCCGGCGGGCGGAAGTCGCTCGACGTGCGGGCCGGGCCGCGCCGCTCGGCGGCGGCGAGCCACGCGTCGCGCAGCCCCTGCGCGGTCGCCGCGCGCCACGTATCGCTCGCCTCGGCGATCGCGTTGAAGTCTCCGGTCACGATGACGGTGCTGCCGGGAGGGAGCGCGGCCACGCGCGACGCGATGGTCGCCGCCGACGCCACCTGGCGCGGGCCGCGCCGGAGCGTCAGGTGTGTGTTGAAGACGTGGAGGCGCCGGCCCGTCGTCCGGTGGTGAAAGCGGGCCCAGGTGACGATGCGGGAGACGTTTCGCCGCCAGCCGGTCCCGGTCGGCCCGTCGGCGGCGGTCGGCGAGAGCCAGAACGTTCCCGACTCTATGGGGATCAGGGTGTCGCGCCGGTAGAAGATCGGCACGTACTCGCTGAGCCCGGTGCCGCCGTTCAGCCCCCGGTCGGCGCCCAGCCAGAGGTAGTCCGGCAGCGCGGCGGTCAGGTAGCGGATCTGCTCGTCGAGCGCCTCCTGCAGGCCCGCCACGTCCGGCGCGGCCCGCGCGATGGTCTCCGCCACCAGCGCCCGGCGGTGGGGCCATCCATTGTCGCCGTCGTTGCCGCTCGACGTCCGGATGTTGAACGTCATGACGCCGAGCGGCGCCGGCTCGAGTTCCCGCGTGTCGGCCTGCCGGCCGGAGACGCTGGCGGCGCCCACGGCCAGCGCGGCGCCGGCGAGCGCTGCAGCCGCAACGGACGCGAGCGCGCGGCCGCCGACCGGGGGCCGGCGATCAGACGACGCCATCCCTGTCGAGCGCCTCACGGACGCGGGCGCTGGAGATGATGGGGGCGCCGGTGGGGACCTTGAACGCGGAGAATCGAGGCTGCGGGGGCGCCGGTTCCGTCGGCTCCGACGCGCGGCGCTGCCTGTCCGACGGCCGTGCTGCCAACATCCGGTTGGCGGCGCGAGTCCGTGCCGTCCCGCGCGCGTCATCGTCGAGTGCCACCCTCGATCGCATGATGCCATCATACGGTGACGCACCTGCGCCGTGCCGACCGTCCCGGACGTGCCGACGATTGCTCCGGGAAAGAACTCCGCGGGGTTCGCGGCAGGCTGCACGGCAGCTCGCTACAATCGCGGGACCCCGCCCGGCCGCGAACGCGGGAGGAAGCACATGGTGAGGCGAGTCGTTCCCTGGCTGATGGTCGCGGGCGCGCTGGCGGTCGTCGTCCCCGTCGACGCCCAGCAGGTGGGTCCGCCGCGCGGCGCGCTGGTGCTGGTCGGCGGCGCGATGCAGGATCCTGCCATCCTCGACCGCTTCCTCGCGCTGGCCGGCGGTCCGGAAGCGCCTATCGTCCTCGTCCCGACGGCCGGCGGGGCGGAATCCTACGGCCAGGACTGGCCGGGTGCGGCGGCCTTCCGCGCGGCCGGCGCGAGCCGGCTGACGGTGCTGCACACGACGGATCGCGCCACGGCGGACACCGAGGCCTTCAGCGAGCCGATCCGGGGGGCGGGCGGCGTCTGGTTCGGCGGCGGGCGGCAGTGGCGGCTGGCCGACGCCTATCTCGACACCCGGGTGCATGACGAGCTGCGGCGGCTGCTCGAGCGGGGCGGCGTCATCGGCGGCTCCTCGGCCGGCGCCACCATCCTCGGCTCGTACCTCGTCCGCGGCGATACACGCACCAACACCATCATGATGGGCGACCACGAGGAGGGCTTCGGGTTGCTGCGCGGGGTCGGCGTCGATCAGCACCTGCTGCGCCGCAACCGGCACTTCGACATGGTCGAGGTCATCCGCGCGCGGCCGGAGCTGCTCGGCATCGGGATCGACGAGGACACCGCCATCGTCGTCCGCGGCGACGCGTTCGAGGTCATCGGCAGCGGCTACGTCGCGATCTACGACCACGCCCGCCGCCTCGATTCGGGCGCCCCGTTCTACTTCCTCTCCCCCGGCGACGCCTACGACCTGGCCTCGCGGCAGGCCTACCGGGCGGATCCCACGGGCCGCGTCCGCCCCCTGGAGCGCGTCGTCGCCGCGCCGTGGCCGGACGGAGCGCGCTGAGACCGCGCCAGCGCCCGAGACGCCAGGACTATGATGAAGGTCAGGGACACGGAGCAGCCTGACCATGGACAATCCGCGGGAGCTGGCCCTCTGCGACGTACGGTGCTTCCAGGGCGCACAGCGAGGCGCGCTACGGCCCATTACGCTGCTAGTGGGTGAGAACAGCACCGGCAAGACCACCTTCCTGGG
>JAPOWL010000492.1:0-712 GCA_026707615.1 Acidobacteriota bacterium
CCGACACCATCAACCAAGAGACCACGAGGGGCCATCATCCGAGACCGGGTGATGGCCTTTTTGCTATGAGCACACGCAAGAGCGCCGCGATTACCGAGGGGCCGAGCCGGGCCCCGGCCCGTGCGATGCTGAAGGCCGTCGGTTTCACCGACGCCGATCTGCGCCGGCCGATCATCGGAGTGGCGAATACGTGGATCGAGATCGGACCGTGCAACTACCACCTGCGCGACCTCGCGGAGGAGGTGAAGGCAGGCATCCGCGCCGCGGGCGGGACGCCGATGGAGTTCAACACGGTGTCGATCTCCGACGGCATCACGATGGGCAGCGAGGGGATGAAGGCCTCGCTGGTCAGCCGCGAGGTGGTGGCCGACTCCATCGAGCTGGTCGCGCGCGGCAACCTGTTCGACGGCATCGTGATTCTGGTCGGTTGCGACAAGACCATCCCCGGCGGGGTGATGGCGCTGGTGCGGCTCGACATTCCCGGTCTGGTGCTCTACGGCGGCTCGATTGCGCCCGGGCGGTGGGAAGGGCGCGACGTCACGATCCAGGACGTGTTCGAGGCGGTCGGCACCCATGCCGCGGGCAAGATGACTGACGAGCAGCTTTGCGCGCTCGAGGACGTCGCCTGCCCGGGGCCCGGCGCCTGCGGCGGGCAGTTCACCGCCAACACGATGTCGACGGTCTGCGAGCTGCTCGGAGTCTCGCCGATGAG
>JAPOWL010000492.1:722-2684 GCA_026707615.1 Acidobacteriota bacterium
GCCAACGGCGTGCCGGCGATGGAGGCGGAAAAGGGCGATGTCTCTCGCCGTGCGGGCGCGCTGGTCATGGACCTGGTGGAGAAGGACCTGCGGCCGCGGCAGATCGTGACCCGGGAAGCGCTCGACAATGCCATCGCCGCGGTCGCCTCCACCGGCGGCTCGACCAACGCAGTCCTGCACCTGCTGGCGATTGCTCATGAGGCGCGCGTCGACCTGAGGATCGAGGACTTCGATCTCGTCAGCGAGCGCACGCCGCTGCTGGCCGACCTGAAGCCGGGGGGACGGTTCGTCGCTACCGACCTCTACCGGGCCGGCGGGATCGGCCTGGTGGCCAGGCGGCTGCAGGAAGCCGGGTTGCTCAACCGCGATTGCGTCACGGTGACCGGGCAGACCATCGGCGACGTTGCCGATGCGGCGGTGGAAACTGCTGGCCAGGAGGTGGTGCGGCCGGTATCCGATCCGATAACTCCGACAGGGGGTCTCGTCATCCTCAAGGGCAATCTGGCCCCGGACGGCTGCGTCGTGAAGGTGGCCGGCCACGAGCCGGCCACGCATCGCGGGCCCGCTCGCGTGTTCGACAGCGAGGAGGGCGCGTTTGCAGCGGTCGAGCAGGGTCGGATTCAACCTGGCGACGTTGTCGTCATCCGCTACGAGGGGCCGAGCGGCGGGCCGGGCATGCGGGAGATGCTCGGCGTGACGGCCGCGATCGTCGGGGCGGGGCTCGGGGAATCGGTGGCGCTGCTGACCGACGGCCGGTTCTCGGGCGCCACCCGCGGCATGATGGCGGGCCACGTGGCGCCGGAGGCGGCTCGCGGCGGACCGATCGCGCTCGTGCGGGACGGCGACACGATTCTGTTCGACGAGCGCAATCGGAAGCTGCAGCTCGAGGTGAGCGACGGAGAGCTGCAAGCGCGAATGGCCGAGTGGCAGGCGCCGGAACCGCGCTTCAAGAGCGGCGTGATGGCCAAGTACGCGCGGCTGGTGTCGTCGGCCGCGACCGGCGCGGTCACGCACTGACCGTGCCCGTCGGCGACGGGCGGGGTGCTGAACTGAGCGCGGCCGTCGGCTACGACGGTCGCGACGATGCATTGAGGGACAGGAACACGTCATGGCTTCGATGAGAACGGGCGCGCAGATCATCTGGGAAGCACTGGTGCGCGAGGGCGTCAGCACCGTCTTCGGCTATCCCGGCGGGGCGATCCTGCCCGCCTACGACGCGCTGCTCGAGTACCCCGTGCGGCACGTCCTCGTGCGCCACGAGCAGGGGGCGACGCACATGGCGGACGGCTACGCGCGCGCGAGCGGCCAGGTCGGCGTCGCCATCGCCACCTCGGGGCCGGGGGCCACGAACATGGTGACGGGCATCGCGACCGCGATGCTCGACTCCTCGCCCCTGCTCTGCATCACGGGGCAGGTCGGCAGCCGGCTGATCGGCTCGGACGCGTTCCAGGAGACCGACGTCACGGGGGTCACGCTGCCCATCACCAAGCACAACTACCTGGTCTCCGACGTCGACGAGATCGCCCCGACGATTCACGAGGCGCTCTACGTCGCCCGCTCCGGTCGGCCGGGTCCGGTGCTCATCGACGTCACCAAGGACGCCCAGCAGGCGACGACGGAGCTCGACTGGAACCCGCGGGACGTCAAGCTGCCGGGCTACCGCCCCGACCTGCGGGCCTCCGACGCCGTCTACCGGCGCGCCGCGCGGCTCATCAACGGCGCCAAGCGGCCGGTCATCCTGGCCGGCCACGGCGTCCTGCTGGCCGGCGCATCGGGGCAGGTGCGCGAGCTGGCCGAGCGGGCCGACATTCCCATCGCGATGACGCTTCTCGGCATCGGCGGGGTCCCCGCACGCCATCCGCTGAACATGGGGATGATGGGGATGCACGGCGAGGCGTGGGACAACGCGGCCATCCAGGAGGCCGACCTCCTGCTGGCCCTCGGGATGCGCTTCGACGACCG
>JAPOWL010000412.1 GCA_026707615.1 Acidobacteriota bacterium
GAACGCCCGGTCGAACCACTCGCCGGGCGTCTCCTCGATCGCGCGGCGGACGCGCGCATCCCACCACTGGGACAGCCGCTCGAGGTCCTGCTTGTCGAAGCGGCGCTGCACGATGCGGAACGAGCCGCGGCGGTAGAGAACGACGTCGATCGGGAAGTCGACGTCCGCGGCGCTGATCCTCGTGGAGTCGAACGACAGGCACGCCACCTTGAAGGCGTGGCGCATGGAGTCCTCGGACTTGAGCGCCCGGTCGAGGATCGGCTTGCCGTACCCCGTCGAGCCGATGACGTGGTACGGCGTCAGGTTGCCGGTGTCCACCCAGTTCCCCTCCGGGTAGAGCAGGTACAGCTTCTGCCCGGGGTCGCGCGTCATCTGCCCGCCCACGAGCGCGTGGATGCTGAACGGCATGCCGCTCTCGGCGAGCGACTCCTTGTCCTCTCGCGCCACGCGCCGCACCTGCGCCGCGAGCAGGTTGACCGCCTGGTACAGCCGCTCGAGCGGCGGGTCGTGATCGGCGAGCGCTTCCTCGAGGTAGGTGAGCGCCTTGTCCCGGACCGACCGCAGGCCGGACGTCATGACGAAGAAGGTGCCGCCCTCGGGCGGCGAATGGACGGAGACCTTGCGCTGGACGGTCTTCTCGCGCCCGGACGTGATGAGCGAGTCGGCGAGGCCGACGAGGCCCTCTTCCACGTTCATCGCGACGCAGTAGGTCATACGCGCCCTCCGGGCGCCACCGGTGGCGCGAAGAAGGTGCGCGTGATCTCGTCGCCGATGTCGTTGAGGCGGTCCTGGAGGGAATCCAGGAACCCGTGCAGACCGGCGCGGATCACGTCGGCAACGTCAGTATAGTCGAGTTCCGCCACCAGCCGCCCCAGCGAGCGCTCCGCCGGGTTGGCGAAGCGGCGCACCGGCGTCCCCGTCACCGCGTGCAGCGAGCTCTGGGCGGCGGTCGTGCAGTGGTGCACGGAGCGCGGGAACTCCCGGTCGAGCAGCAGGAAGCCGGCGACCGCGGCGGCCTGGATGCGTCCGTGGGCGCGGCGGTACGCCTCCATGGCGCTGGCCGAGCGGAGCAGCGCCCCCCACTGCAGGTCGTCGATCGGGGCGCCGACGTCGGTCGCGGACGGCAGCAGCAGGTAGTACTTCAGGTCGAGGATGCGCGTGGTCTGGTCGGCCCGCTCGATCTGGCGGCCCATCTCGCTGAAGTGCCATCCCTCGCCGTGCTCCATGGTCTCGTTCCGCGTGCCTTCGATGAGGTGGCTCGAGCGGCGGATCTCCTGGAAGAAGGCGTGCGCGTTGGCCAGCGCGCGGTCGCGCGCCCCCGGAGCGCTCAGGAAGAGGTAGAAGCGGTTGACCTCCTCCCACATCTCGGACGAGAGGGCCTCGCGGACGGATCGCGCGTTCTCGCGGGCCCGCGCGACGCACGAGACGATGGAGTTGGGGTTGAGGGGGTCGAAGGCCAGGAACCGGATGACGTTCGTGCGGGACGACCGGTCGTAGCGGGACCGGAACGCCGCGTCGTCGCCGCTCACCTGCACCATCGGGTCCCACTGCTCGGCCGCCTGCTCGGGCAGGTCGAGGCGCAACTGGTTGTTGACGCCGACGACGCGGGCCACGTTCTCCGCCCGCTCGATGTAGCGGCTCATCCAGTAGATGGAGTCGGCGACGCGGCTCAGCATGGGGCGCGGCTCGGCATGGGGCCCCGCTCACGCCGGCGGCGCGAGCACCCAGGTGTCCTTGCTGCCGCCGCCCTGGGAGGAGTTGACCACCAGGGTTCCCTTCCGCAGGGCCACGCGGGTCAGGCCGCCCGGCAGGACGTAGACCTCCCGCCCGCAGAGGATGTAGGGCCTCAGATCGACGTGCCGCCCTTCGAAGCGCCGGTCCACGCGGGTGGGCACGCGCGAGAGCGCGAGGGTCGGCTGGGCGATGTAGTTGCGCGGCGCCGCCTCGATGCGGGCCGCGAACTCGCTGCGCTGGGCCTCGGTGGACTCCGGCCCCACCAGCATGCCGTAGCCGCCCGCCTCGTTGGCCGACTTGACCACCAGCTCCGGCAGGTGGTCGAGGACGTAGCGGCGATCCGCGTCCCGCCAGCAGAGCCAGGTGGGAACGTTGGGGAGGATGGCGTCCTGATCCAGGTAGTAGCGGATCATGTCGGGCACGTACGCGTAGACGACCTTGTCGTCGGCGACGCCGGTGCCGGGCGCGTTGACCAGCGCGACCCGCCCGCGCTGGTACAGCTCCATGATGCCCGGCACGCCGAGCAGCGAGTCCGCGCGGAAGCAGGTCGGGTCGAGGAAGTCGTCGTCGATCCGGCGGTAGAGGACGTCGACCGGCTGGAGGCCTCGCGTCGTGCGCATCTGCAGCCGGTCGTTGGCCACCACGAGGTCGCGCCCCTCGACCAGCTCGACGCCCATCTGCTGGGCCAGGAAGGAGTGCTCGAAGTAGGCGGAGTTGAAGACGCCCGGGGTGAGCACGGCGACCGCGGGCCGGGCCGCCGCCTGCGGCGCCACCTCCTCGAGCATCGTCAGCAGGCGGCTCGGATAGTCGTTCACGGGCCGGACGCCCAGCCCCTCGAAGACGGCGGGGAAGGTCTCCTGCAGGACGGCGCGCTGCTCGAGAACGTAGGAGACGCCCGACGGGCACCGCAGGTGGTCCTCCCGCACGTAGACCGGACCGCCACCG
>JAPOWL010000026.1 GCA_026707615.1 Acidobacteriota bacterium
CGGATGGCATAGACCGGGCGCGACGCGTCGGCCACGTAGCCGGAGTTGATGTAGAGCAGCCCGTGGCGGGCGAACGGCGTCGGGATGACCAGCGTCGACATCCCGTGCAGCTCCCACAGCAGGTTGCCGTCGAGATCGTAGGACTTCACGCCGCCCCGGCCGGAGGTGACGAGCTCCGTGCGGACGTCGTTCTCCCAGACGAACGGCGTCGCCCAGTTGCTTCCCTCGTCCCGGTCCGTGCGCCACAGCTCGTCCCCGCTCGCCGCGTCGTACGCGGCCACGAACGACTGCGCCTCGTTGTCGTTGACGACGTAGACGCGGCCGTCGTGGACGACCGGCGACGTCGCCGAGCCCCAGTCGCGGCGCGGCAGCCACTCCATCGGCACCGACCAGAGCACCTCCCCGTCGAAGTCGAGCGCGAAGAGCCCGATGTCGCCGAGGTAGACGTACACGCGCTCCCCGTCGGTGACCGGCGTCTCCGCGGCGTAGCGCGTCTTCTGGTGCGAGGGCTGCCCGGGCACCGCCGTCTCGAGGGTCCTCGTCCAGCGGACCGCCCCCGTCTCCAGGTCGATGGCGTAGAGCATCCACTCGAGCGGCACGTCGGACGTCATCGTGTCCGCCGCGCTCATCGACCCGCCCAGCGACCGCGCCCGATAGGTCTCGACCGGGGCGAGCGGTGCGTCCCCCCCGCCCTCGGCGGCCGCGGTGACGACGAACACGGTGTCGTCCCACACGATGGGCGAGCTCCACGACTGGCCGGGGATGTCCATCTCCCAGACGAGGTTCTCGTCCGGCCCCCACGTGTCGGGCAGCCGGGGATCGTCGGCCGCCACCCCCGCCGCCTCGCCGCGGAACTGCGGCCAGTTGGTCTGGGCCGCGGCGCTCGCCACGCCGAACGCGACGATGACCGCCGCGCACGCTGTCACTCGCCTGTGCATCAACCGCTTCCTCCTGCCGTGTCGCGCCAATTCTAGCAGCGGCCCCGCGCGAAGGTCCTCCGGCCGCACGCGCCCGCCGCCGAGCCGGCCACGTACACTGTCGGGGTGGACCTGATGCGCTGGACGGCCGCCTTCCTCCGCCCCCATCGGGCGCGGGTCGGGGCCATCCTGCTGCTGTCGGTGGCGGAGATCGGGCTCAACGCGGCCGCCCCGTGGGCGTTGACGCTGATTGTCGACAGCGTCCTCGGAGGTCGGCCCCTGCCGGAGTCGGTGGTCGCGATCGGTCCGCCGCTCGCCGACCTGGGCGCCGTGACGCTCCTCGTGCTCCTCGCCGCGGCCGGCCTCGCCCTGCAGGTGGCAGCGGAGCTCGCCCGCATCTCGCACACGCAGCTCGAGACGCAGGTGGGGCAGCGCGTCGTCCACGAGCTGCGCAACCGCCTGCTCGCGCACCTGCAGGCGATGCCCCTCACCCACCACCTGACGCACCGCACCTCGGATGCCGTCTACCGCCTCGACGCGGACACCTACTGCATCAACGACCTCGTCACGAGCGGTGCGTTCCCGATCGTGCTGGCAGGGCTGCACCTCACCGTCATGTTCGTCGTCCTCCTGACCGTCGACGCGACGCTGGCGGTGCTGGCGCTGGCGGTGGCGCCGTTCCTCTATCTCTGCCTGCGCTACCACTCGACGACGCTCCTCGACCGCGCCGAGCAGGTGAAGACGCTGGAGTCGGGGCTCGTCGAGCGCGCCTACGAGACGCTGCGCTCGATCGCGGCCATCAAGAGCTATGCGCGCGAACGGCACGAGCTGGACCGCTTCGCCGGTGCGGGACGGGCCACGATGCGGGCCCGGGTGGCGCTCACCTGGCAGGAGTCGCTCTTCTCGCTCGCGGTCACCGCGGTGACGCTGGCCGGAACCGCGCTCATCCTGGTCGTGGGCGGGCTGCACGTGCTCGACGGGACACTCACCGTCGGCCGGCTGCTCCTCGTCATCGCCTACCTGGCCGCGGTGTACGACCCGATCAGCGCCATCGCGCACACGGTCGGCACGCTCCAGCAAGCGGTGGTCAGCGCCCGCCGCGTACGCGACATGCTGGCGCTCACGCCCGAGACGCCGGACGCGAAGGACGCCCGGGACGCGGGCTCGGTGGCCGGGCACGTCCGGTTCGAGGACGTCGACTTCTCCTACGACGGTTCCCGCCGCGTCCTCGATGCCGTGAGCTTCGAGGCGCGACCCGGAGAGGTGGTGGCCATCGTCGGGCCGACGGGGGCCGGCAAGACAACCCTCGTGCACCTGATACCGCGGCTCTTCGAACCGGAGTCGGGGCGCGTCGTGATCGACGGCCTCGACGCGCGCCGGTATCGGTTGCGCTCCCTGCGCGAGCGGATTGCCCTCGTGCCCCAGGACCCGGTGCTGTTCGAGGGTACCGTGGCCGACAACATCCGCTACGGGCGCCTCGATGCCTCGGACGCCGAGGTCGAGGCGGCGGCCCGCGCGGCGTGCATCCACGACACCGTCAACCGACTGACGCTCGGCTACGGCACCCCGGTCGCCGAAGCCGGCAAGACGCTCTCGGGCGGCGAGCGGCAGCGGCTCGGCATCGCCCGCGCCTTGCTGAAAGACGCACCGATCCTCATCCTCGACGAGCCGACCTCGGCCGTCGACACCATCGCGGAAGCGGCGGTCTTCGACAACCTGCGCCGGCTCCGCGAGGGCCGCACCACGCTCGTCATCGCGCATCGTCTGTCGACCATCCGCGATGCCACGCGCATCCTGGTCCTCGTCGACGGCCGCATCTCGGCCCAGGGACCGCACGATGCGCTGCTCGCCTCGAGCGCGCTCTATCGCCGCATGTGGGCGCGCCTCAGCCGCGGTGCCTCGCTCGACGAGCCGGGGCTGGCCGACGAGCCGGCAGCGGCGCCGGTCTCCTGAGACCCGCTCCGGGGCGGGTGGGAAGCCGAACCAATGCCCGGTGCCAGGAACGCGGGAGCACGGCGCGACCCGACGGCCGGTAGTGGCACCTCGCGACCGATGGAGACCGCGCGTCGCAACCGCAGGGAACCGCGCCGCGGATTGATACGATGACCCAGCACCCCACTGCCATGAGGACGCAGCCTATGGACGACAACCGCAGGGTGGCACCGGCGGCGACGCGCGAGATGGCCGCACAGGAGCGCGAGGAGCCGCTCGAAGTGCGACGGTTCCGGGAAGCGGCGGACCTCAGCGACGCCTGCGCGCGGCTCAGCCCGTACCGGCAGGAGCACTTCGCAATCTCGTTCGACAGCTTCGACGACTACGCGGCCTGGAGGAATGAGCAAGCCAACCCGTGGAATCGGTGACAAGTGGATCGACGCCTGCCGGCTGCCGAACGGCCGCGGTGCCGAGTACCTCGTCTCCATGCAGGCGCAGACTCCCGACGCGCCCCTCCGAGCTCGCTAGATGCGGATCGTCTTCGCCGGTATCATCGGGCGTTATCCGTTCGGCGGGGTGACGTGGTGCTCGCTGATGTACCTCATCGGGCTGCGCGACCTGGGGCACGAGGTCTGCTACCTCGAGGACACCGGCGAGTGCATCTACGACCCGGAGGCCAACGCGGTCTCCGAGGACCCGGCCTACGGCACGCGCTACATCCACGCCGCCCTGGCGCCGTTCGACCTCGGCGACCGCTGGTGCTTCGTCAACTTCGACGAGACGTACCACGGCTGGAGCCGGGAACGTCTCCGGGCGTACTGCCGGGACGCCGATCTCTACATCAATCTCTCGGGCGGCTCCTGGTTCTGGCGCGACGAGTACCGTGCGATCCCGCGCCGCGTCTTCATCGACTCCGACCCGGTCTTCACGCAGCTCGCGATCGCCAAGGGCGTTCCCTGGTACGTCGACTTCTTCCGGGGCTTCGATCACCTGTTCACCTTCGGGGCGAACGTCGGAACGCCCGCCTGCGACGTCCCGACCGGCGAGTTCACCTGGCGCAAGACGTGGCAGCCGGTGGTCACGCGGCTCTGGCGCACGGAGCGCCGGCCCTCGCGCGACCGGTTCACGACGGTCATGACCTGGAAGACGGAGAGCTTCACCGACGTCGACGGCAACAAGGACCGCGAGTTCGTCCGCTTCATCGACCTTCCCGCCCGCGCTCCGGGACGCTTCGAGCTGGCCGTGAACGGTCCGCACGACCTGCTCCGCGCGCACGGCTGGTCGCCGCTCGACGCCATGCGCGTCTCGCGCACGACGGACGGCTACCGCGACTTCATCCAGGGATCGAAGGCGGAGTTCGGAGTGGCGAAGCACGCCTACGTGGCGCGCCGCTCGGGCTGGTTCAGCGACCGCACCGCCTGCTACCTCGCCGCGGGCCGCCCTGCCGTCGTGCAGGAGACCGGCTGGAGCGCGCACCTGCCGTCGGGCACCGGCCTGATCCCGTTCTCGACCGCGGACGAGGCGCTCGACGGCATCGCGCGGGTCGAGCGCGACTACCCGGCTCACGCCGCGCGGGCGTCGCAGATCGCAGCCGAGTGCTTCGACGCCCGGCGGGTGCTGCCGCCGCTCCTCGAACAGGCAGGTTGCCGGACACGGCGGCCGGGGCCCTGACACCGCGGCGGGGCGGCAACGGCCGGCTCGCGACGCGCCGAGACAAGGGGTGAGGCGGCGAGCGCTTGCGGGACGACGAGGACCCGCCGCTCCGGTCCGCACCGCCACCCGCTCGCGGGCGCTGTCGCGCGTTGCCTCAGCGAACGAACAGCGAGCCGCCGCCGAGCTCGTAGAAGACGATGGGCACGAAGTCGTTGGCAGTCCAGGATGCCTCCTGGCCCCACTGCGCGTCGTAGGCGGCGGTCGGCGCCGCGGCCATCACGTCCTCCAGCGTGCTTCCCTCGGAGATCAGCGTCCGCACCCGGCCGCGGATGTCGTGGATCATGTCGAGGAACTCGACGAGGGTCTCGCGGCCCACGACCCGCAGCCCGTGGCCGGGGATGATCCGCGTGTCGGGGCCCGCGAGGGCCAGCGCCGTCTCGAGCGCCTCGATCGTGCCGGCCACCGTGCCGCCGTTGTAGACGTCGACGATCGGGTAGCTGGTGGTCCGGAAGACGTCGCCGAGGTGCAGGACGTCGGAGGCCGGGAAGTGGACGAAGGTGTCGCCGTCGGTGTGGGCGGCGGGGGCGAGGAAGGCGCGCACCTCCTCGCCGTTGAAGTGGAAGCTGACGGCGTCGTTGTACGTGACGAGCGGCCGGGCCCCGGCGGGGGGCTGCGGTGCGAACCGGCCTCCGCCGCGCGGGAAGCGAAGCCGGTCGAGGGTCCGCACCCGCACGTTGTCGTGCGCGAAGATGAGGACGTCGCGGCCCGCGAGCGGCTCGTTGCCGCCGATGTGGTCCGGGTGCACGTGGGTGTTGATCAGGAAGCGGATCGGCCGGTCCGACACGCGGCGGACGGCGCCGACGAGCCGGTCCGCCAGCGGCGCGAACAGCGAGTCGACCAGCAGCACGCCGTCGTCGCCGGCGAAGACGCCGACGTTGCCGCCCCCGCCCGGGCGCGTGACCATGTGAACCTGTCCGGCTACCGGGACGATCTCGAGCTCGACGCCCGCGAACGGATCGCCCTGGCCCTGGCCGCCGGCGGTCGCCACCAGCACCGCGATGCAGGCCCCGGCAAGGGCCGCGGCGACGGTGCGAGGTGTCACGAGTGGTCTGTGCATGGGAGATCGATCCTACCCGTCCGACGCACCAGCCCCAAAGGGTAGGCGCGCGAGCGAGCGCGCCCCTGGCGGGCGCGTTGGGAGTCTGCGCGGGGCGCGACGTGCCGCATCGCCCGGCTGCGGCACTGACTCCCAGCCCACCATTCGTCGCCTGACGGCTCCGCCTGGTGCCCCACCAACCCTGCAGGAGTCCGCGCCGTTCTACGCCGCAGACTCCCGGCCGCGCGGCAGGACGCGCCGCCCCGCGGCGGTACGCGATAATCCGGGACGCGACCGCGAGCGTCGCACCAATCGCTGATGGGCGACGAGCGGGACCACGCTGCGGGCGGCGTCGCGAGCGCGCCGGGGCCGGACGGCCGGAACCGGCGCCTGCGCATCGCGCTGGTGGCCCCCGTGGCGCAGCCGGTACCCCCACCGCGGTCGGGGTCGATCGAGACGGTCAGCGATCTGCTGGCGCGGGGTCTGGTCGCCCGCGGCCACGACGTGACGCTCTTCGCCACCGGGTCGTCCGACACGCCCGCCGCGCTCCACGCCACGTTCGCCGAGGGCTACCACGCGGACACGTCGCTCTGGCCGTGGGAGATGTGCGAGCTGCTCAACCTGGCCGCCGCGGTCGAGCGCGCGGCCGACTTCGACGTCATCCACGCCCAGGCCGAGTACGCACCGCTGGGGCTCGCCTTCGCCCGCGTCGCTCGCGCCCCGATGGTCCAGACCGTCCACCACTGGCCGTCCGACGCCGAGGTCGCGCTGTGGTCGCGCTACGGCGACGCTCCCTTCATCGCCGTCTCCCATGCCCAGGCGCAGCGGCTGCGCGGGCTGACGGTGGCGGGTGTCGTGCACCACGCGGTGGACACCGACGCCCTCCCGTACCGCGCGGACCCCGAAGACTATCTGCTGTTCCTGGGACGGTTCACCCCCGGCAAGGGCGTGCTCGCCGCCATCGACGCGGCGCGGCGCGCCGGACGGCGGCTGCTGCTCGCCGCGGCCGAGAACGCCTACTACCGGGAGGCCGTCGCGCCGCTGGTCGACGGGCGACGGGTCGTGTTCCGGGGCGAGGCGGGACCGGATGCCCGGGCCGCACTGCTCGGCGGGGCGCGGGCGCTGCTCTACCCCGTGGAGGCCGACGAGCCGTTCGGCCTCGTCCTGGCCGAGGCGATGGCGTGCGGCACTCCGGTCGCCGCGCTCGACCGGGGCGCCGTCCCCGAGCTGGTCGACGACGGCGTCACCGGCGGCGTCTTCGAGACGCTCGACGATCTCGTGGCGGGCCTGCCGCGGGTCGCCGCGCTGGACCGCGCCCGCGTGCGGGCACGCGCCGTCGAGCGCTTCGGCGCGGACCGGATGGTCGACGGCTACGTCGAGATCTACTCCGCGCTGTCTGCGCCGCATGCGGGACGTGCGGGTCCGTCGGTGCGCTCGCGGCCGGACACGTCGGGCGCCGTCCTTTCCGGCGCCGTAGCGCCTCTCCGGCGAGCGGTGGCGGCACCGCCGGAGCCCCCAGGGCCGGCCTGGACGAAGGGTACGCTGCCTCGGCGGCCCGGGAAGGACCGGGGATGACGCCGCCCGCCGACCTCCGGGGTCGCTCGCTGCTCGCCGTCTTCGCCCACCCTGACGACGAGTCGATCACCTGCGGCGGCCTGCTCGCCTGGTGCGCGCACCTGGGGGCCGACGTCGCGCTCCTCTGCCTGACCCGCGGCGAGCACGGTCAGGACGGCCGCGAGCGTGGGAACCGCAGAGCGCCACGTGGGCAGGACGTCAGCCGGCATGAGACGGGCGCCGGCGATCTGGCACGGATTCGAAGTCGGGAGCTCGAGTGCGCGGCGCGGGCGCTGGGCGTCAAGAAGGTGACGCTCCTCGAGCACGCGGACGGAATGCTGCCCTGGGTCGACGCCGCCCGGCTGGAAGCCGACATCGAGGCGGCGATCCGGCGCCAGCGGCCCGACGCGGTGATCACCTTCGACGAGGACGGCGTCTACGGACACCCGGACCACGTGGCCGTGCACGAGCGAGCGACGGCCGTGGTCGCGGCGCTCCGGGAATCCGCACCGGCCCTCTACTATGTGACCATGCCGCCGGGAGCGATGCGCGCCGTCGCCGACCATGTGGCCCAGAAGCTCCGCGCCCGAACCGCCGGACCCGTTCCGGGCATCGCTCGACGTGAGGGACGCGGGCCGAGCACACCTGAAGCCCGGGGCGCTCCCCGGGCAACGGTCGGTCCCCGGCCCAACCCAACGTCGATTCTCGGCGTTGGCGATCCGGACGCGTTCGGGGCGGAAGCTCCCGCACCGACGCTGGTCGTCGACGCCGGCGCCTTCGCCGCGGCGAAGCTGGACGCACTCTCCTGCCACGCCACGCAGTTCCACGGCGGCGCACTCGAAGCCGTCGCGCCGGACGACGCCCCCCGCCTGCTCGGTGTCGAGCACTACCGCCGGGCCGCGGTCGGGGCCGCGGGTCCGAGCTTCCTGGACGCGTTCGCGGTCCCGGCCGCCGCGGCCGGTGCCGCATCGCTGCCGTCCCTCTCCGACCGCACTCGGCGTTCGACGGAGCGACCTGCCCCGTAGCGCCGATTCCACCGTGCTGCGCGAGACCCTCGACCTGCTCCGCTGCCCCTTCTGCGGCACCCGGCTGGCCCTCGTCGATGGCGCCGGCCGGGCCGGGGCCGGAAGCTGGATCGAGTCGGGGGTGCTCGGCTGCGAGTGTTGCGCGTTCCCGATCGTGGCGGGGATTCCGGTCCTGATCGCGGACGATCCGACACGCGACGCGATGCACGCGCTCGAGGCCGGGCACGCGGACGACGCCCTGCATCGCCTGCTGGGCCTCGACGAACCCCGGCGAGAGGAGTTCCGGCGCCTGATCGCCGGCCCGCGACCACCCACCTACCGCGATCTGCTGGCCGTCCTCTGCCGCGACGCCGAGGCCGACTGTTTCCTGTACCGCTTCTCGGACCCGACGTACCTGACGATCGAGACGCTGCTCGACGCGCTGGCGCAGGACCCGCCGGCGGCGGCGGGCCGCGCGCTCGACCTGTGCGGAGGCTCCGGGCACCTTACGCGCGTGCTGCTCCGGGCGCCCTCACGGCGCGGGGTCGTGCTCGCGGACCTCCACTTCTGGAAGCTGTGGCTCGCGGCGCGAATCACCGCTCCCGGCTGCGCGCCGGTCTGCTGCGACGCCAACAGCCCGCTGCCGTTCGCGGACGGCCTCTTCTCCACCGTGCTCCTGAGCGACGCCTTCCCGTACATCTGGCACAAGCGGATGCTCGCGGGCGAAATGGCGCGCGCCGCAACGCCCGACGGCGTCGTCGTGCTGCCCCACCTCCACAGCTCGCAGGGACAGAACTTCAACGCAGGCGACACGCTGACGCCGGGCGCCTACCACGACCTGTTCGCGCAGCTCGAACCCAGGTTGTTCGAGGACGGGGCGCTCTTCGAGGAGATGCTCGCCGAGCGCGCGGTCGATCTGACTCGCTCCCGCGCCCCGGACGACCTGGCCGGTGCGCCCTCGCTCACCCTCGTGGCCACCCGGCGAGCGGAGCTGTTCCGCCGCTACCAGGTGCCCGACCGGCTCGACGTGAGCGACCTCCTGACCGTGAACCCGCTCTACCGCGCCGAGCCCGCCGAGGGCGGTACGCGCCTGACCCTGGGCTTCCCGACCCCCGAGTACCAGGCGGAGTTCGGGGAGGTGACGCGCTACCTCCCGTCGACCATCACCGTCGCGGCCGACCTGCGCGGCTCGCTGGCGGCAGCGGATTTCGGCCCCGACTACGCCGATCTCCGTCGCCGGCGCGTGCTGCTCGACGCGCCGCACCGCTACTGCTGAGTCCCCCCCGCCAGCTGCCGGGACGGGTCTCGATCACAGGCTTGGCTTGCCCCAACGGTGCGCTGGCGCCCCCCTGGCCATCAGCGGCGCGTCGAGCCCACCTGCTGGACGAGCCTGGCGGCGTTGCGCGAGCTCGCGTGCCCTCGCGGACTCCTGGCCGGCAACCGGACCGGCCATCACCGGTCGCCGAAGGCGCCGAGAAGCACCGGCAGCAGCTCGTCCATGCGGGCGACCGCGCCCGGCCGCGGGGCCAGACCGTCGTGGAATCGGCCGGCGCGCAGCCGGTCGAGCAGCTCGGGGCGGCTGGCGATGACGTGCACCGGGACGTTCCACGACGCCCCCTCCCCGCTCACCAGCGCCGGCGGCTGGTGGTCGCCGACCAGGACCATCACGAGGTCGCGGTCGGCGCGCAGGCGCAGGTAGCCGCCCACGGTGGCGTAGGCGTAGCGCAGCGCCTCGACGTAGCTCGGGGCCAGGTTGGTCCAGTCGGGCTGATCGGACCATGCGCGGTCGAGCTCCTCGCGGTCGTAGGGGTGCTCCGAGACGACGCGGGCCCAGTCGGGCTGGTAGGGCGGGGCGGGCGTGAACGGCGCGTGCGTGCTGATGGTCGAGAAGAAGACGAACAGCGGCGGCCGGTCGCGAGGGCCGACTTCCAGCGCGTCGACGCGGGCCAGCGCGTACTGATCGTTGATGCTCCACCAACCGAAGGGCGGCCCGCGGTAGCCGAGGCGCTCGTGGTCGTAGATCTCGTCGTAGCCGTAGAAGGCGCCCTCCGGCCAGTCGATCAGGAGCCCCGGCACGATGGCCACGGTGCGATAGCCGTTGCGTCCGAACAGCTTGACGAGCGTGTCGCGGTCCTGGGCCATCAGCCGGACGTTGGTGCGGTCGTCGCGCACCTCCGTCCCGGACAGCAGGCTGATGTGCGCCAGCCACGACTCCCCGCCGAAGGTCGTCGACTCGACGAGCGCGGAGACCACCGTGCGCCCGGTGTCGCGGATGTCCGCCCGCAGTTGCCGGCGGCTTCCGGCGAGCGGCGCCGAGAGGGCGTCGCTCTCCCAGGCGACCGCCCCGTAGGATTCCAGGAAGATGACGAAGACGTCCGCCCCCGCCACGAGTGCGAGGTCCGAGGCGAGCGCGGGCGCGGGACCGAGCGCGGCCAGACCGGCGCCGCTCGCCTCGTAGACGAGCTCGCCGGCCTCCCGTGCGTAGGCCACCGCGACCGGGTCGGCGAACCGAAGACGGTCGATCGGCCGCCATCCGAGCTCGGCCGCGGCGAACAGGGCCACGACCACCGCGGCCGCGCCGCCGAGCAGCCGCCACCCCAGCGGTGAGGCGGCGCGGCGCGCGATGCATCCGAGCGCCCACCGGGCGCCGGCGTAGAGGGCCACCGGGACCGCGAGCGCCGCGGCGGCCGCCCCCGCCACCTGCCAGGGTTCCGCGACCGTCGCGAACATCGCGCCGACGCTCGGCACGTGGCGGAAGTCCCAGTACAGGTTGACGTCCCGGCCGTAGAGCGAGCGCGTCGTGACGTCGACGTAGCGGCCGGCGACGAGCAGCACCCACGCGACGGCGCCCGCGCGCAGTGCGAGGGCCGGCACGCGCCCCCTCCAGCGCTGGAGCGCCACGACGGCGAGCGTCGCGAACGCGAGCTCCGCCGACAGGTCCGCCGTCAGCCGGATCGCCGGCGTCGGCCACACGTTGCGGAACGTGACCGACAGATTGAGCAGGACGAGGGCGAGAGGCAGCAGGCACCAGTCGAGGAGCCCGGGGAGACGGGTGCCGCCGTCCGGAGGCGAGGGGTCCGATCCGCGCACGGCAGCGCTACCAGGGCACGCTGTACGGCAGGCGCCGCTGGCCCCCGACGGCCAGGGCGAGCAACCCGCCGAGGACGGGCGGACCGTACCCGTTGGTGAGGTAGCCGGATGTGAACATGATGCCGCTGGCGAACTGGAAGTTGACGACCATCGCCAGCGCCACCGCGCCCGTCAGGCGCACCCGGAAACCGGCGAGGAGCGCGGCCCCGGCGGCCAACTCGCCCAGCACGACCAGCCGCGCGAACAGCGGCGCGCCGGGAATCGCCACCCATTCGAGGTACCATCGGCTGATCGCCACCGGCTCGAAGGAGACCCACTCCTCGAGTTGGTGCGTGAGGTAGCCGCTGTCCCCGAGCCAGGCGAGCTTGTCGGTGCCCATCAGGACGAGAAACACGCCCATGATCAGTGACAGCGCGCGCAGGCCGCCGGCGGGTGAGTTGAGAGTCGGCATGTCGGCTCCGGGGCTGCCGGTCCGCATCTCCGCGCATTGTAACGCCCCCGCGGCAAGGGCATGACGACCGACGCGCAGCAAGCCGCGCCTACGGTGGCCAGCGCCCAGCCTGCGGCCCAGCCGGTGGCCACGGCATGACCACCGACGCGCAGCAAGCCGCGGGCAGCCGCCTGCGACGCATCGCCGGCGTCGCCCGCTCGCTCGGCATGTATCACGCGATCCCGGGGCGGCAGCGCCGCCTGCGCCGCCTCTACGCGCACTTCGTCACCCCGGGGGACCTCGCCTTCGACCTCGGCGCCCACGCCGGCAACCGGTCCCGGGCGCTGGCCACCCTCGGCTGCCGGGTGGTGGCCGTCGAGCCGCAGCCGGACTTCGCGCGCCTGCTCCGCGGGCTGTTCGCACGCTCGGACGCGGTCGACGTCGTCGAGGCTGCCGTGGCGGCCGACGCCGGGCGCGCCTCCCTGTCCATCAGCGAGCGGACGCCCACCCTCACCACCCTCGCCACCGAGTGGCGCGACGAGCGCCTCCGCGACCCGCGCTTCGCGGGCATCCGCTGGAACCGGACCCTCGAGGTGGAGACGACCACGCTGGACGCCCTGATCGCGCGCTTCGGCACCCCGGCGTTCGTCAAGATCGACGTCGAGGGATCGGAGCCGCAGGTCCTGGCCGGCCTGACGCGGCCGCTGCGCCTGCTTTCGTTCGAGTACCTGCCGGGCGCGCTCGAGCAGTCCCACGCCGTCATGGCGCGCCTCGACGCGCTGGGGTCCTACCGCTACAACTGGTCGCCCGGCGAGTCCTACCGCCTGGCCGCCCCCGAGTGGCTGACGGCCGACGCGCAACGGGCCGCCCTCGAATCGCCCGCGGCCCGGCGGGTGTCGGGCGACGTCTACGCGCGGCTCTCGGACGCCGGCGATCCCGGCCGCTCATGAGCTCCTTCGACGCGGACGTCGTGCGCCGCTACTACGATCGCCGCACGGCGGCCTTCATCGCCCGCGGCCAGGGCGGGCGGGTCGGCGCCATCCACCGGGCCGTCTGGGGGCCGGGGGTGGCGACCCGCGACGAGGCGTTCCGCTTCGTCGAGTCGCGGATCGCGGAGCGGATCGCGGCGGAGCGGACGGGCGATCGGACGCCGCACGTGGTCGACCTCGGCTGCGGAGTCGGCGCCAGCCTCTGCCACCTCGCCGGACTGCTGCCGATCCGCGGCACGGGCGTCACGCTCAGCCCGGTGCAGGCAGGGCTCGCGCGGCAGCGGATCGCCGCGGCCGGCGTGGCGGACCGGGTGGCGTGCCTCCACGGCGACTTCACCGACCTGCCGGCCGGCATCGCCCAGGCCGACCTCGCCTTCGCCATCGAGGCCTTCGCGCACGCCGCGGTCCCGGAACGCTTCTTCTCCCAGGCGGCGGACCTCCTCCGACCCGGCGGTCTGCTGGTGATCTGCGACGACTTCCGCCGCCAGGCGTTCGCGCCCGCCGCCCAGCGCGCCCTCGCCCGCTTCCGGCGGGGATGGCGCATCCACACGCTCATCGACCGGACTGCGCTCCGGCGACTGGCGCAGGCGGCGGGTTTCGAGCACCTGTCGACGACCGACCTGACGCCCCACCTGGAGCTGGGCCGCCCGCGCGACCACGCCGTCGCCCTGTTCGTCCGGCTGTTCGGGTGGCTTCCGATCGAGGACCGGTTCGGCCACCTGACCGGAGGCGACGCCCTGCAGCAGTGCCTGCGCCACGGATGGATCGGCTACGATCTCGCGTGGTTCCGCCGCCGCGGGGCGGCCGGGGAGGCCGCCGATGGCTGAGCCCGCGATCCGCTACTGGCACGCGCTGACCACGGCCGAGATCGAGCACTTCGCCGAGCGGGATCCGGTCGCCGTCCTGCTGCTGGCCGCGGTCGAGCAGCACGGAACGCACCTGCCGCTGTCGACGGACCTCGACATCGGTCTGGGCCTCCTGGCCGTGGCGTTCGGCCGGCTGCCCGACGCGCTCCCGGTGGCGGCGCTGCCTCCCGTGGCCGTCGGGGCGAGCCTAGAGCACGCGCGTTTCCCGGGCACCCTCAGCATCCCTTCCACCCTGCTGGGCGACGTGATCCACCACCTCGGAACGAGCGTCGCGCGCGGCGGCGTCCGCCGCATGGTGGTGGTCAACAGCCACGGCGGAAACCGGGCCGCGCTCGACGCCGCCGCCCTCCGGTTGCGCGAGCAGGCGCAGCTGCTGGTCGTGAAGGTCCACTACCCCGACTTCCCGCGCCCTGCCGCGGTGGATCTGCCGGAGGCGGAATGGCGCCACGGGATTCACGGCGGCGCGGTCGAGACCGCAATGATGCGCTACCTGCATCCGGACCGCGTGCGCGAGGCGGAGGCGGGAAGCGCGCCGTTCGCCACGGAGCTCGAGCGGCAGGGCTCGCGCATCGCGCCCGAAGGCGCCGCGGCGTTCGCGTGGCTGGCGGGAGATCTCGACCCGTCCGGGGCGGTGGGCGATGCCGCGCTCGGCACGGCGGACGTGGGGCGGCGTCTCGTCGACTACTACGGCGCGACGCTCGCCGCGGTGATTCGCGACGCGCGCTCGTTCCCCATCGACCGGCTCGTCTGAGTCCGCGACGGGCGCGGGCGACGCCCGGCGGGGCGTCAGGGGCGGGGCTTGCCCGCCGGATCGGTGCCGGCCAGCATGTCGTGGAGCCAGTGGCCGGCCCGGTCGACCTTCGCCGTGACGTAGGAGCGGTTGTGCGGATTGAGGGTGCCGAACAGCGGCAGCCGGTCGACGACGTCGACACCCGCGGCGCTGAGCGCGCGAACCTTGTCGGGATTGTTGGTCAGCAGCACGACCCGGCGAACGCCGAGCGTGCGGAGAATCTGGACCGCGGCTCCGTAGAGCCGCTCGTCGGCGTCGAAGCCGAGCAGCTCGTCGGCGTCGATCGTGTCGAGGCCGTCGGCCTGCAGCCGGTAGGCCCGCAGCTTGTTGGCGAGGCCGATGTCCCGGCCCTCCTGGGCCATGTAGAGGAGCACCCCGCCGCCGCGCTCCGCGAACACGCGCACGCTGCCTCGGAGCTGCTCGCCGCAGTCGCACCGCAGGCTGCCGAAGAGGTCGCCCGTCAGGCACGCGGAGTGGATGCGAACGGGAACGGGATCGGGCCATCGCTCGGGCGGTCCGAGCAGGACGGCGACGTGCTCGCGCAGCCCGTTCGCCTCGCGGTAGAGGATGAAGCGGGCATCCTCGGCCTCGGGCAGCGGTACCGGACCGTCGCTGACCTGGACGACCTCGGCGCCGGACTGGGCGGCCATCTCGGTGACCTGCGCCGCCGTCACCGAAAGCACCGCGCCGTCCGCCAGCGCCTCCCGCAGGGGCGCATCCTCCGGCTCGGCCGGAACCGCGACGACCGCCGGCAGCAGCCGGCCCAGCCGCGCCAGCGTCAACCCGCCCATTTCGCTTGCCGACGCCGCCCGCACGTCCGCTCGCGCCTCCCGGAACGGCCCGCGGGCGCTGGCGAGATGGAGGATCTCGTCGGGCCCCTCACCGTTGAGTCCGAGGCTGATCGCCACCCCGGCCGCCTCCCCTTCCGGCGACGGGGTCAGGCCCATCGAGGCCGCACGGCGGCGGGTCACGGCGAGGCGCGGTGCGCCGAGGCGGCGCAGCGTTTCGAGGGTGGTGGCGTCGAGACCGTCAACCGTCGCGACCAGGGAGCCGGCGGCACCGGGAACGCTCACATACAACGCTCGCCCCTGCCGCAGATCGAAGAGCCCGCGTTCCGCTTCGTACATCCGAATGCCCAAACGTTGCTACGCTAGCGTCCGCAACCCGGCACGACCGTGACCGAACCGACCACGCTGGACGAGCGCGTCGCATGGGCCCTCGTACGCGCCGTCCGACCGGCGCCGGGTCGTACGTTCCGAGTGCACCATCATCCCAAGCCCGCCGTCTCGTTGCAAGTGTATCCGTCCGGCGAATGGGAGGCATCCGCCGTTCCGACCGCGGCGGCCCGGCAGGTGCTCGACCTCTACCTGCCGCTCCAGCTCCGGGCCGATCTGGTCATCGCACAGGCCGGCCAGAGTCTCGACGGCCGCATCGCCACCCCGGCCGGACACTCGCACTACGTGACCGGACCGGCCGACATCCGGCGCCTCCACCGCCTGCGTGCGCTGGTCGACGCCGTCGTCGTCGGGGCCGGCACCGTGGCCGCCGACAATCCCCGGCTGACCGTCCGCGAGGTCGAGGGGCCCAATCCGGTGCGGGTGGTCATCGATCCCAGAGGACGCCTCGACGCTTCGAGCGCCGTATTCCGCGACGGTGCCGCGCCGACCATCGCCGTGCGGTCCGGCGGCACCGCCGCCGCGGCGGCGTGCGCAGCTCGGGCTCCCGACGACGGCCCCACGATCGGCGGCGGCCTGCCCGCCGGCCAACGGCGAGCGGGTAACGAGCCCTCCGCTTGCGAGGTCGTCGCGATTCCGGCCGCCCCGACGGGCGAGCTCGCCCCCCGCGACATCCTGCGCGCGCTCCGCGAGCGCGGCCACCGGCGCCTGCTGATCGAGGGCGGCGGAGTCACGGTGTCGCGATTCCTCGATGCGAGGGTGGTCGACCGGCTCCACGTCGCCGTGGCGCCGCTCGTCATCGGGTCCGGCCCCGCGGCCTTCGCGCTGGCCCCCATCCGCACCCTCGACGAAGCGCTGCGTCCGGCCTGCCGCATCTTCCGGCTCGGCGCGGACGTGCTGTTCGACCTCGACCTCGCGCAAGCGCGCGGGCGCCCTGGCGGGCGCGTTGGGAGTTTGGCCGGCACGGCGGGAATCTCCGGGGCCGAGACTACCGGGTCGCGGACGGAGGGAGAGCCAGCAGATCCAGGTGACCGACGGTGAGGCCGAAACGGCCGGAGTCGATGGTCGCGCGCCGACGCCCGCCCCAGCTCCGGATTGCGGCCGGGTCGGGTCCCGTCGGATCGTCACCCGCGGGGCTCCGCCCCGCCTCGCCGCCCCGGGACGACTCGAGCGCGGCCGCCTCCCACCCGTCGACCAGCGCCCGGGCGAGCGGCGCATCCTGCGGTCCGAGCCGCCAGGGGCTGCGCATCGACCAGACACGGTAGCCCGCAGCGCGGAAGGTGGTCTCCGCCGTCAGGCCGGCCATCGGGCCCAGCGCCGGGCCGAGCCCCTTGTCCCGGCGCTGGTGCGCGTTGACGGCCCGCCGGACCGGCCCGTCGTCCGGATCGTCGTCCGCGCGCGGGTCCTCCGCCGCCGCGTGCCACTGCACGCTGCCGTCGTAGGTGAGTGCGAAGTGCGCGGCGCAACCCGCCCTGCGACAGCGGTCGACCAGCCGTTCGAGCCACGTCCGGGACACCAGGTCCAGCAGCGCGGAGCCGGTCACGACGTGCGCGTCGCCGTCTGCGATTGCGGCCAGCCCCGAGTCCGCCAGATCGGCGGTGAGGCACGTCAGGCGCTCGACGCCTTCCGGCGCCGACGCCCGCCCCAGGAGATCGGCATCCCGATCGACCAGCGTCCAGTGCTGCGGGCCGGGCAGCCGCGGCGCGAGGTAGCGCAGGTTCGATCCCGTACCGCTTCCGAGATCGACCACGCGCGACCAGCCGTGGCGACGCCAGGCCGTCGCCAGGAGCGACGCCGCGGCGGCCGCACGGGAACGGTGGTCCACCGGCTCGCGGAGCGCCAGCCAGGCGGGGTCGAAGGTCTCGCTCACCCGCTCGCACCCCGGCCGACCGCGGCGGACCCGTCGCCAGGCCGCGCGAGCGCGGTCAAGGCATCGGCGAACGCCGCCGCCGCGGCGTCCCAGCCGGGGAGAGCCGCCGCATGCCGGTGCGCCGCGGCGGCGAGCACGGCCCGCCTCTCCGCGCCGGACTGCCCCCCGGCTTCGCGGTCGGAGTCTGCGAGCAGCGGCGCCAGCGCCGCGGCGAGCGCGGCGTCGTCGCCCGGCGGAACCAGGACGGCGGCCTCGGCGGGAACGGTCTCCGGAATGGCGCCGCCGGTGGTGCTGACGATCGGAAGGCCATGCGCGAGGGCCTCCGCCAGCACCATGCCGTAGCCCTCGTAGTGCGAGGCCAGCACGAACAGCGCACTCTCCGCGTACAGGGCGGCCAGCGTCACCGGATCGCATTCCCCGGCGAAGCGCACGCGGTCGGCCAGGCCTTGCGACTCGACAGCCGCCAGCACACGCGCCGCGTGGCCGGGGTCGCGCTCCAGGCTTCCCGCGCAGTCCCACTCCCAGGGCAGGTGGGCGATCCGCGCGAGCGCTCGCACCAGCACGTCGTGCCCCTTGCGAGGGACCACCGCACCGACCGAAAGAAGGCGCGGCGGGGCACCCGACCCCGGCCGCGCGGACTCCCGTGGCGGCCGCTCGGTCCCCGGCTCGACGACCCGCACGCGACCCGCGTCCACTCCGAAGCGGCGGAGCCCGCGCGCCGTGAACCGGCTGGTGACGATCACACCGTGGGCGGCGGCGAGCGCCCGGCGCTCGCTGCCGGCAAGGCGGTCCCTCACCTCCGGCGGGAGCCCCGTCTCGTCCGACAGCGGGTGGTGAACGAGGGCCAGGATGCGCAACCGGCGGCGCTCGGCCGCCACGGGCTCCGGCAGACCGCCGAGCGCCAGGCCGTCCACGAGGGCGGTCGCGCCTGCGGGAATGGCGGCCAGCGCCGCCGTCATGCTCGTGCGGGCGGTCTCGTCCGCGTCGGGGAACCTGCCGCCCAGCGAGTGCACGGTCACCCGCCAGCCGCGGCGCCGGAGCCCCTCCGCCATGCGCGCGTCGTAGAGGTAGCCGCCGGTGCGCTGGTCGAGCGGCCCCGGGACGACCAGGTGCAGCGACGGCGCCGTCATAGCCGCCCTTCGTAGCGCCCCCAGGCGACGTGCGACTCGTGCAGCGTCACCGTGATCGCCGTCACGCCCAGCGCGCCCTCCCCGAGCTCCCCTGCCCGCACCGCGGCGGCCAGGCGCTCGAAGATCTCCCGCGCGAGGAACTCGGTCGACGTGTTGCGCCCGGCGAACGCCGGCTCCTCGTCCAGATTCCGGTAGTTGAGGTCCGCGAGCACCCGCTTGAGGTGCGTCGAGGCCAGGCCGATGTCGACGACCATGCCGGCCGCGTCGAGCTCGGGCCGCAGGAAGGTCGCGTCGACGACGTAGGTCGCGCCGTGCAACCGCTGGGCGGGGCCGAACTCCTCGCCGCGGAAGCTGTGGGCGATCATGAAGTGATCCCGCACGTTCAGGCTGTACACGACTGCGTCCTCCTGCGCGTCAGAGCGGACTCCGGGGCATCGGCGGCCCGTAGCGGACCCGATGGCAGAGCGTATCCCCCGGATCCGCGGCCAGCCGCGCCAGCACGGCCGGCAGGTCGTCGAACGGGCTCTCGCCGGTCAGCAGCGCGTCGAGCCGGTCGTCCACCAGCAGGTCGAGCGCCAGCGCCAGGCGGCGCGCGGTGGTCCAGCGGGGAGCGCGGTCCGGCGGCACGCGGCCGACCTGACTGCTCCGAATCGTCAGGCGCCGCGCATGGAACGCCTCGCCGAGGGGCAGCGACACCTCGCTCGAGCCGTACCAGCTCGCATCGACGATGGTCGCCTCCACCCCCGCCGCCCCGAGCGCGGCGCGCAGCCCCTCCGCGCGCCCGCTGGCGTGGAGAACGAGATCGACGCCGGCCCCGGCGGGAACCTCCGGTCGATACCCCAGGCCCAGGGCATCCGCCGTCGCGGCGCGCGACGGGTTGGGATCGACGACGGTGACCCGCGCCCCCGGCACGTCCCGGCAGAGCACGGCCGCCAGCAGGCCGACCACCCCGCCGCCGACGACGAGTATCTCGTCGCCGGCCGTCGGCCGCGCGTCCCAGGCGATGTTCACCGCGGTCTCCATGTTCGCCGCCAGCACCGCCCGCCCCGCCGGCACGCCGTCCGGCACCGGGTGGACAGCCGCCGCCGGCACGCGGTAGCGATCCTGGTGCGGGTACAGGCAGAACACGGTGCGTCCCCGCAGCCCGTCGGGCCCCTCCTCGACCGTGCCGACGCTGCTGTAGCCGTACTTGACGGGGCCCGGGAAGTCCCCTTCCTGGAACGGCGCCCGCATCGCGCCGTACTGCGACGGGGGCACGGCTCCGCGGAAGACCAGGGCCTCCGTGCCCCGGCTGATCCCGCTGTAGAGAGTGCGGACCAGGACGTCCCCCGCCCCCGGCGGCGGCAGCGCGGCGGTCCGTACGGCGCCCCGGCCCGGCGTTTCGATCCAGAACTGACGGCCAATCTCGCTGGCTGGCATCTTTC
>JAPOWL010000452.1 GCA_026707615.1 Acidobacteriota bacterium
ATCGGCGCTGGCCCTGGCGCTCGCGGCCGGCGCGGTGCTGCCGGCGCCCGCCGCCGCGCAGGAGGTTCCGCGCTACGAGCTCGACCCGCTGTGGCCCAGGCTCCCGTTCGGCGACCGCTGGCTCACGGGCGGCCTCGGAGGGATGTGCGTCGGCCCCGAGGATCAGGTCATCATCCTCAACCGGCAGAACGTCGTCCCCGCCGACCTCGACGGAGCGCAGCAGGCGCCGCCCGTCATCGAGCTCGACCCCGACGGCAACGTGGTCCGCGGCTGGGGCGACCCGGCGCGCATCGGCGATCGCCTGCACGACTGCCATGTGGAAGCGGACGGGAGCATCTGGGTCGTCGCCGCGGGCACCGGCGTGGTGCAGAAGTACTCCGCCGACGGGAGCGAGCTGCTGCTCCAGATCGGGGAGACCGGGAAGTACGACTCGTCGGACGGGACGCGCGGGGGCCGGCCGCTCAACTCCGACCGCGCGCAGTTCTTCCTGCCCGCCAGCCTCGACGTCGACGCGCAGACCGGCGAGATCTACGTCGCGGACGGGGAGACCGCGGCCGGCAACTTCCGCATCGCGGTCCTCGACCGGGAGGGGAAGTTCCTGCGGCAGTGGCGGCTCCACCGCGCCGCGGGCGAGGACGACATCACGCCGCTCCCGCACTGCCTGCGCGTGTCGAACGACGGGCTGGTCTACGTCTGCGACCGGCAGGCGGACCGCATCCAGGTGTTCGACCGGGCCGGCCGCTTCGTCCGCAACATCGACGTGCCGTTCGATCCGGTCACCCCGCGCGACGAGAGCCGCACGGGGACCCGCGGCACGGCGGTGGTGCTGGCGTTCTCGCCCGATCCGGAGCAGCGCCTGCTCTACGTCCTCAACCAGAACCGCGTGATGGTGGACGTGCTGGACCGGCGGAGCGGCGAGGTCCTGGCCAGCTTCGGCGGCGGCCCCGGCCGCTACCGGGGTCAGTTCACGCTGCCCCACGGCATCGGCGTCGACTCCGCCGGCAACGTCTACGTGGCCGAGCAGGAGGGCCGGCGCATCCAGAAGTTCGTCGTCGTGGACTGACGTGATGCAGGCGGCGGCACGGTTTCTGCATCCTTCAATGACATGGGAATCATGCACATCACTGCGACCATCCGTAACCCGGCCGAACCGTCCCGCACGTGGAGTGGACGCTTTCTGGTCGACACCGGGGCGATCGACTCGCTCGTCCCGCGGCAGCACCTGGAGGGCATCGGCCTGCGGCCCAAGACACAGCGGACCTACGAGCTCGCCGACGGACGTCCGATCACCCTCGACATCACGAGCGGCGACATCGAGGTACTGGGCGAGCTCACGGCCGGCGTGATCATCTTCGGCGACCCCGACGCCGAGCCGCTGCTTGGCGTCACTGCGCTGGAGTCCGCCGGCATCGAGATCGATCCGCAGAATCAGCGCTTGAAGAAGCTGCCGACCGTGCGGCTCAAGGAGCTTGCGCCGCAGGACGCAGCGGAGTTCCGCGGCACGCGAGATGTCGGGCAGCGCCCGCTCATGGCCGGGCATGATCCGGTGGTCGCTCCGTGAGGCACGAAAGGACGGGTGACATGGGCAGCAGAATCGTCTCGTCGGTGTGCGCGGTCCTCGTGGGAGCCGCGCTCCTGTCGCTCGCGGTCGCCCCGGCCGCCGGTCAGGACACCGCGCCCCGAACGCCGTGGGGCGACCCGGACCTGCAGGGCGTCTGGGACTTTCGGACCATCACCCCGCTCGAGCGCCCCGCGGAGCTGGCCGACCGCGAGTTCCTGTCGGCGGAGGAGGCCGCGAGCCTGGAGCAGGGCGTCGTCGAGCGGGACGCGCGGCTGCTGGATCGCGCCCCGGAACGGACGACGGCGGGGGGCAACGTGGACCGGCGGGCGGACGGCACGCCGGGGTTCTACAACAACTTCTGGCTGGACACGGGCACGAGCACCATCGGGACCCGGCGGACCTCGCTCATCGTCGATCCGCCGAACGGCAGAATCCCGGACCTGACGCCGAGCGGGCAACGGCGGGCCGAGGCCCAGCGAGCCTACCAGCTCGAGCATCCCGCGGATTCCTGGGTGGACCTCGACGCCGGCGACCGATGCCTGCTGGGCCTGAACGCCGGACCGCCCATCGTGCCGGCCGCCTACAACCAGAACCTGCAGGTGTTCCAGACCCCGGACCACGTGATGCTGCTCACCGAGATGGTGCACACGGTGCGCGCCGTGCCCCTCGACGGTCGGCCGCCCTTGCCCGAGCACATCCGCCAGTGGTCGGGCGATGCGCGCGGCCGCTGGGAGGGCGACACGCTGGTCATCGAGACGACGAACTTCGTCGGCGACCGTCGGTGGACGACGTCCAACCCCATGGGCGCGCTCGGCTCCAGCGAGAGCCTGACGCTGGTCGAACGGCTGACCCGCATCGACGCGGACACGCTGGACTACACGTTCACCGTGACCGACCCCGAGTGGTGGCCGCGCCCGTGGACGGCATCGATCCCGATGCGGCTGAGCGACGCTCCGCTGTTCGAGTACGCGTGCCACGAGGGCAACTACAGCATGCCCAACATGCTGGCCGGGGCGCGGGCGGAGGAGAGGGCCGCCGAGCAGCCATGAGCGCCAAGCGGCCGGCCCGCGTCGTCGCGGTCCCGGACGACCACCGCCGGGCACAGGC
>JAPOWL010000536.1 GCA_026707615.1 Acidobacteriota bacterium
TCCAAGGCCGCCGCTGTCGATATAGGGAACCTCCGCCAGGTTCAGGATCAGCTTCGTGTGGCCCTGCTGCACCAGGCTGTTGATCTTGTCCTTGAGCAACTCGTCGCCATCACCGATGGTCAGCTTCCCCTTGAGATCCAGAATCATCACGCCGCCCGTCGGGCGTTCTTCAATCGTCATGCCTGTCTTCCCCCGGCCGACCTGCCATCGGATCCGGATGCCGCCGCGACCGGCCGACCAGGGCCCGTCGATGCCGCGACCGTACCACGGGCTCCCGCGAGTGTCAAGAAACCCCTTGTAATCAAGCGCTTACTCGGACCGGGCGTGCCGGCGGCGGCCGGAAACACTCCCGCCCGCCGGGGGATTGAACTCACTCGGCCTCCCGGCGCATCTTCTTCCGCGAGCGCTTCCTGGCGAGCGCCTGCTTCGCCCGGCGCTTGTCGCCCGGCTTCAGGTAGAAGGAGTGCTTCTTGATGTCCTTGATGATGTCTTCCTGCTGGACCTTGCGCTTGAAGCGGCGCAACGCGCCCTCGATGGATTCGCCTTCCTGCACCCTGACTTCTGCCACTCCGGCTGCTGCTCCCTTCCGCGGTAGGTCCGCGGCCCGCGAACCGGGCGGCGGACCGCGGCGTGTTACGCTACGCCGGTCGCGAGCCAGCAATCGTAGGTCCAAAGCCGGCGCGGCGTCAAACCGACGCCGATGCCGTCGGGCTTTCTGCCCGCGCTCCGGCCCCATGACGATGAGGACGATGGTTGTCGGCGGCGGTGCGCGCGAGCACGCCCTCGTGGCCGCCCTGGCCCGCGACCCGGAGTGCAGCGAGCTCGTCTGCGTTCCCGGCAACGCGGGGATCGCCGCGGAGCCGGGGACGCGCTGCGTCGCGGCCGACGTCGGCGACCCGCGGGCGCTCCTCGCGCTCGCGGAGTCCGAGGCCGTCGACTTCACCGTCGTCGGACCCGAGCTGCCGCTGGCCCGCGGCGTCGCCGACGCCTTCGGGGCGGCGGGCCGCGAGCTGTTCGGGCCGACGGGCGCGGCAGCGCGGCTCGAGTCGAGCAAGGCGTTCGCCAAGGCGTTCATGCAGCGGCACGGGATCCCGACGGCGCGGCACGCCGTCTGCACGTCGGAGCGCGAAGCCTGCGAAGCGGTGGCCGGAGACCGGTTCGGGTTCCCGGTCGTCGTCAAGGCGGACGGGCTCGCGGCGGGCAAGGGCGTGACCGTCGCCGCGGATCGGACGGCGGCGGTGGCCGCCGTGCGCGAGGCGATGGTTGCGCGGCGCTTCGGCGACGCCGGCTCGCGCGTCGTCATCGAGGAGTGCCTGGTCGGACCCGAGGTGTCGTTCTTCGTCGTCTCCGACGGTCGCCGCGCCCTGCCGCTTCCCGCGGCCCAGGACTACAAGCGCGTCGCCGACGGCGATCGGGGACCCAATACCGGCGGCATGGGAGCGTTCGCTCCCACCCCGCTCCTGACCCCGGACCTCGAGCGGCGGGTGATGCGCGAGATCGTGACGCCCGCCATCGAGGGCATGCGGGCGGACGGCCACGAGTACCGCGGCGTGCTCTACGTCGGGCTGATGCTGACCTCCGCCGGGCCCAGGGTCATCGAGTTCAACGTCCGCTTCGGCGATCCGGAAGCACAGGTCGTGCTGCCCATGATCGAGAGCGGCCTGGCCGGCGCGCTCCGGGCCGCGGCGCGGGGCAATCTGGACGGGGTCTCCTGGCGCGTGACCGGCGATCCCCACGTCGGCGTGGTGGTCGCCTCCGGCGGCTACCCGGGCGCCTACGCCGCGGGTCGGGTCATCGCCGGCCTCGACGCGGCGGCGGACGTTCCCGGCGTCCGGATCGTGCACGCCGGCACGCGCCGGCAGGACGGCGAGATCGTGACCTCGGGCGGCCGGGTGCTGACCGTGGTCGCGCGGGGAGGGTCGTTCGGGCAGGCGATCGACCGCGCGTACGAAGCGGTCGATCGCATATCGTTCGACGGCAGCTTCGCGCGCCGGGACATCGGTCGCGCGGTGCGGTAGGCCGACCGCCGGTAGCCGGCCTCGCGGTCGTGTGGGGGCCGGCGACAGGCAGGAGCAGGAATGGCGAATCGACGAGTCCAGATACTGATGGGATCCGATTCCGACGCGGGCGTCATGCGGCGCGCGGTGGAGGTTCTCGACGAGCTCGGGGTGTCCTCGCACATGACCGTGGCGTCGGCGCACCGCTCCCCGGAGCGCGTGCGCCGACTCATCGACGAGGCGCCCGCCGGCGGCGTGGGGGTGTTCATCGTCGGCGCCGGAGCGGCGGCCCATCTCGCCGGCGTCGTGGCGGCGCACTCGACGCTGCCGGTCATCGGCGTGCCCATCGACTCGTCGCCCCTCCAGGGCTGGGACGCCCTGCTGGCGACGGTCCAGATGCCGCCCGGCGTTCCGGTTGCCACGGTCTCGGTGGGCAAGGCGGGAGCGGTGAACGCGGCGGTGCTGGCGGCCCAGATTCTGGCGACCGGGGACGCCGGCCTCGCCGGGCGGCTGGCCGACTACAAGCGGCGCCTGGCGGACAAGGTCGAGCAGGCGGCGGCGCGCGTGGAAGGCCCGGCCGAGGGCAGCGGCGGGTCCTGACGCGAGCTCCCGGGCCGGACCGGGCCGCCGCGCCTCACGCCCCGGGCAGGGCTGGCGCCTCCCCGGGG
>JAPOWL010000115.1 GCA_026707615.1 Acidobacteriota bacterium
GGTTGATCATCTGGAAGCCGACCACCTCGGTCGGCTGCAGGTCGGCCCGCCCCTGGAGCCTCGCGAACTTCGCCCCGCTGATGGCGGCCAGGATGACCCCGAAGAAGGTCTTCCCGACCCCCGGCACCCCGCGCAGCAGCAGGTTCCCCGCGTTGACCTGCCGGTCCTCCTCCCGGTCGTAGGTGGTCGGGATCTCGGCCAACAGCACCATGTTGGCCAGCGCCTTCTCCCGCTCGTACCCGACCAGCGCCTTGGCGCCCTCGGCGACGATCGCCTGGTGGAAGTCGATCGCCTCCTGCAGATCCGCGTGCACGGAGCTCCACCGTCGGCCCCGGGGTCCGGATCGCGTCCCGGCGGGGTGCGCGCGCCTGCCGCCGGGGCAAGCGCGGCCAGGCGCTCAGATCCTACAACGGCGCCCGTGTATACTGGTCAGTCGCGCCGGCCGCATGGGTCCCCATCGTCCAGAGGCCTAGGATCCAGCCCTTTCATGGCTAAGACACGGGTTCGAATCCCGTTGGGGACGCCACCCCCAAGATTCCACTGTCGTCCGCCCGCGGTTTCTCCCTCGCATTGGCTCGCGACCGCGCTTCGCCAGCCGTCGCGCCGTCGCCGACGGACGCAATCCCCCGACCGAGCGACGGAGGGCCAGGACGCCGACTCTCTCTCGGACGCAGAAACGGCCCGGTTCACCACCCGCGGTGGCGAGAACCGGGCCGTCCTTGAAAGGGTCCGGTCCGAGGGCCGGGCTCTGCAGTCTATTCGGGGCTGTAGGGCAGCGATGAATGATGGAGGTTGATCTTCAAATCACCGTCAACAAGGACGTAGCCAAAGGTGTACTCGACCTTCGTCTCGTTACCGTCCGGGCCGGTGAAGTAGTAGTTACCCATGGCCACCGCGGAGGCGTCGTTGGTGTAGATGCCGTTGCTCTCCCACCGGACATTGGTCCAGCCCGAGATTGCGAACCCCTTGTCCTCCGTTCCGTCCTGCCCGATGAAGTAGCTCAGAGCTTCGTCGAACGTTTCACGGAACTGATCCTCCGCTGCCATGGTCGGCTTGAACATGACGTTGGTCTCGCCGTACGCATAGAGGTCATTGATGTGCTCCGTCGCACGGGCGGTGTAGTCGCCGCCATCGGCATGAACCTTGGCAATCGCGACGATACCCTCGCCCCAGGTCTTCTGTGCGTCAATGACAGTCTGTTCGGAGATCGGTTCCGCTGCAGCCGACGTCGCAAAAGCGGCGAGGGCGAGGCCGAAGGCCGCGATCAGAACAGGATGCAGTTGCTTCTTCATGGCGGGTGTCCTCTCTTCGTGAAGTCGACGAGATGGACAGTAGGCGGAAGCCGGTCGCCCTGTCAAGATTCGGGTCCGAGACCGTGGTCGACGAGCCGAACGATGCGGCTCCGGACGCGGCCGCGATGGTCCGAACGGCGTAACGACCCACCGTGCGATCTCCACGGAGGCGACGCTCTGTTGACGTTCGGCGGGGCAAGCTCCTAGGCTTTCGGCGACATGACCCGCCAGCGGCTCGGCATCGGCTTCATCGGCAGCGGCTTCATCACCCGTTTTCACATCCGCTCGCTGCTCGGCGTGCGGGACGCTGACGTGCGCGGCTGCTGGAGCCCGAACGCCGGGCATGCCGAGTCGGCGGCGGCGCTCGCCCGCGAACTCGACGTGGGGGCGGCGCGCGCGTTCCCGTCCATCGAAGCGATGGTCTCCGATCCGGCGGTCGACGCCGTATGGCTGTGCGGCCCGAACCACGCGCGGCTGGCGAACCTGGAGGCGATCTGCGCCGCCGTGAAGACCGGCGCCACGCTCCGCGGCGTCGCCTGCGAGAAGCCGCTCGCGCGCACCGTCGCCGAGGCGAAGCGGATGCTGGCGCTAGCCGAGGAGGCGGGCCTGCCTCACGGCTACCTGGAGAACCAGGTCTTCGCGCCGCCGGTCACCCGCGGCCGGGAGCTCATCTGGCGCCGCGGGGCCGCCCTGACCGGCCGTCCCTACCTGGCGCGCGCCGCCGAGGAGCACAGCGGCCCCCACAGCCCGTGGTTCTGGCGCGGCGACCTGCAGGGGGGCGGCGTGCTGAACGACATGGCCTGCCACTCGGTCGAGGTCGTGCGGCACCTCCTGACCGCGCCCGGTGCGCCCCGCGACTCCATCCGCCCGCGCCGCGTCACCGGCCGGATCGCGTCCCTCAAGTGGAGCCGGCCGGAGTACAGCGAGCGCCTGCGGCGGACGATGGGGGACGCGGTCGACTATGCGCGGCGGCCGGCCGAAGACTTCGCCGGCGTGATCATCGAGTACGAGGCGGACGACGGCACCCCGCTCATCGGCGAGGCCACCACGTCGTGGAGCTACGTCGGCCCCGGCCTGCGGCTGAGCATGGAGCTCCTCGGCCCCGAGTACTCGCTGGCCGTCGACTCGCTCGCGAGCGGCGTCAAGCTCTTCTTCAGCCGCGAAGTGCGCGGCACGGCGGGCGAGGACCTGGTGGAGAAGCAGAACGCCGAGGTCGGCTCGATGCCGGTGGTGGTCGACGAGACGGCCGAGTACGGCTATACCGACGAGAACCGCCACATGGTCCGGGCGTTCCTGCGGGAGGAGACGCCGGACCTGACGTTCGCGGACGGGGCCGAGGTGGTGGAGCTGCTGATGACCGCCTACATGAGC
>JAPOWL010000680.1:0-559 GCA_026707615.1 Acidobacteriota bacterium
CCTCGTGGCAGGCGTACTCGTACATCGGGCCCTCGGTGGTCACCATCGGGATCTCGGCGCTCCACGGGCTGGTCCAGGTGTCGGGATCCTCGACCGTGAACTCGTACATGATGCGGTCGTCGGCGACGCGCGTGAACCGCTCGACCACCCGCATCGCCTCGGTCGCCCCCTGGAAGCGGCGCCGCTCGTTGAAGTTCGTGGTCTCGACCACCAGCGTGTCGCCCTCCCACCGGCCGCGCGAGTCGCCCGCGTAGTGGCGGACCGCCTCGGGGACGTGCGGCCTCCCGTCGAGCGGGATGATGCGCGGCGGGTTGGTGGTCAGCTCGGTGAAGACCACGACGTGGTCCGGGGTCTGGAAGATCTGGTGGATGTCGTTGTAGGCCGGCGGCACGTTCGGCGGGCCCTCGTGGCGCCAGACGATGCAGCGCTCGGGCAGCGGCCGCGTCAGGTGGCTGTCGAAGGCGCTCGGCGAGCGCCGCGCGGCGGCCTCGGCGGCCGCCCGCGCCTCCGCCTCCGGCGTCATGGGCGGACTCCGGCCGTTCGGCGGATCCGTGATCAG
>JAPOWL010000680.1:569-2662 GCA_026707615.1 Acidobacteriota bacterium
GGCGAGCGCCGCGCCTCGGCTTCCGCGGCCGCCCGCTCGACCGACTACTGCGTGACCCGCGGCCACGCTCTGCAGCTCTCTGCCGTGATCAGCGACGTGCGGCGGCTCGAGAGTCCCTTGGGTACCGGCGTGCGCAGCCAGATCTCGTTGTCGTAGTGGACGTAGGTCCGGTCGCGGTTCACCTGGTAGAGCCGCCGCTCGCGCGCCTCGTAGTCCTCGATGGCGACCGCGTCGCGCGCGGAGGGGTCGACGCCCTCCGCCGTGAGCTGCTCGTTCAGCGCCGCCATCTCCTCCTCGGTGAAGAACTCCCGGTCGGCGAGGTACTCGGGCCGCTCCAGCGGGGTGAAGGTCTGCGTGGTCCAGTAGCCCTGGAGGTCGGGCTGGCCGTTGGGCAGGCGCGGCATCGTCCACGCCGGCGCGGCGTCGGCCGCGGCCACCGACTGCCCCTGTCCGAACGACGAGACGGGCATCAGCCCGACGAGCGCGACGACCGCCGCCCACGTTGCAAGCCTGCGATGGATCATCTTCCTCTCTCCTCGCATCCGCTCCGGCCGGTCGTCTCCCGGGCGGGCCCTGTTCACGGCCGCCGGTCGGGATCGTAGAACGGAGCGTCGCCCTGGATGGTCACGCGGTAGCCGTGGCGCGTCTCCGGATAGTAGTCCCAGATCGCGAGGTGCTGGGTGCAGCGGTTGTCCCAGAACGCGATGGAGTTCGCGCGCCACTGGAAGCGGCAGTGGTAGTCGGGCCGCGCGCAGTGGCGGAAGAGGAACGCCAGCAGCGCGTCGCTCTCCGCCAGCGGCAGCTCCTTGATGCGCGTGGTGAAGCCCTCGTTGACGTAGAGGGCGGGCCGCCCGGTGACCGGGTGCGTGCGGATGACGGGGTGCTCGGCCGACGGGTAGCTGCCGTCGCGGAGGTCGCCGGCGCCGTAGCGCCCGCGGTAGTACTGCTCCCCCTCGTGGACGGCCGTCAGGCCGCACAGCATCCGCTGCATCCGGTCCGACAGGCCCTCGTAGGCCGCGTACATGCTGGCGAAGAGCGTGTCGCCGCCCGACGAGGGCACCTGCTCGATGCGCAGCATGCTCGCCATCGGGGGCTCGACGTCGCACGAGACGTCGGAGTGCCACAGGCTGCCGGCCACGAACTCGACCTTGTCGTCGCCGTGCACGACGAGGATCTCGGGATGCTCGGCGTCCTTGGGAGCGGCCGGATGGATGTGCAGCTCCCCGAAGCGGTGGCCGAGCGCCTTGTGCTGCTCGAACGTCAGGTCCTGATCGCGAAAGAAGAGCACCAGGTGCCGCGCCCAGGCATCCCGCAGCGCGTCCAGCGCGGCGTCGTCGAGGGGACGCGCGAGGTCGACGCCCGATACCTCCGCGCCGATGGCCGGGGTCAGGGGCTCGATCCGCAGCGCGGTGGAGGCGGCGGCCGACGGAACGGGGCTCGACACCGGCACGCCTCGATTATAGTCGGTCGCGCCGGGCCGTCCGTCGGGATGGCTCGCGGGCGCGGGCCGTCCGCCGGCGCCGCGGCCGGGAGCGGCAGTCCCCACCGCGACCGCAACCGCCACATCGTCGACCCCGGCTCGAGGTCGGGTTCGAGCAGGGGGACCGCGGGCGCGGCTTCCCGACTCGGACTCGGGGCCGTCCGCACGGCGTCAGCGAGCGCCCTCCGGCGGCTCGTCCGACGCCCGCCTCGGCGCCGGACGCGGGATGTGCGCGGGCCACTCGATTGTCTCCGGCCAGTGCTTGGAGAGATACTGGAAGGTACGCTCCGCCCGGCGCGTGGTGATGGAGCGGCCGCGACGCAAGCGGGCAATCGTGTCCCCGCTGCCGGTGGCCCGACGGGACACCGTGGAAACGCTCTGGCCGGTGTGCTCGGCGAAGAGGTCGCAGAGCGCGACCAGGTGGGTTGCCGTGTCATCCATAGCTCGATAGAATGCCACATGCGACACGATTGAGACAACGGCAGCTTTCGACATATCCACGGGCGATTTTCCCACGGCGTCATTTTCGGGTATCGTGTCACCGGTGACACGAAACGGCATCGACTATCTGCGGCGGGCCGTCCAGGAACGGGTACAGAAGGAAGGGCTCCGG
>JAPOWL010000652.1 GCA_026707615.1 Acidobacteriota bacterium
CCGGCCGGCGCGCTCCCGCCGTGGCCGGCCGCCGACGACGCGCCGGCCCCCGCCGTGGTCGTCGGCGAGGTCCACCACCCGGTCGCGGAGCGCGAGTCGGCGGACCCGGAGTGGCTGGTCATCCCCGAGCGCGGCCTCTACACGGGGATGCTCGTCTGCGGCGCGATCGGCTCCGGGAAGACGTCGGCCTGCATGCGCCCGTTCGCCCGCCAGCTCCTGGGCTGGCAGGCGGCGGACCGGCGGCGCCGCATCGCGGCCCTGGTCCTCGAGGTGAAGGGGGACTTCTGCCACGACATCCGGCGGATGCTCGAGGAGGCGGGCCGCGGCGAGGACTACGTCGAGCTGGGCCTCGGCGGCCGGTGGCAGTGGAACCCGCTCGGCGCGCACTGGCTCGACTCGTACTCGCTCGCCTACACCGTCGCGAGCCTGATCAACCAGCTCTTCGGGCGCTCGAAGGAGCCGTTCTGGCAGCAGGCCTACGTCAACCTCGTGCGCTGGATCATCGAGCTGCACCGCATGACGCCGGAGCGCTGGGTGACGCTCCGCGACGTCTACCGGGCGACGGTCGACCCGGAGCGCATCGAGCGGAAGATCGAGGAGGTCGAGTCCCTCGTCGCCCCCCCGGCGCGGGTCCGGATCGCGGCGTCGGACCTCGCCGCGCGCCCCGGGGACCTCGGCGCCTGGTCGTGGGTCCCGGCCGGCGGGGGCACGGTCCGCGCGGCGGACGACCCCGCGCTCCGGGAGCGGCTCGCGGCGCTGGGGACGCCGTTCGAGGTCGAGCGCCAGGCCGCCGACCCCGCGCGCCGCGAGCGCCTGGACGCGGTGCGGCGCTGGTACGGGCAGGACTGGCTGATGCTGGACCCGAAGCTGCGCTCCAGCATCGTCGAGGGCCTGAGCGTCTTCCTCTCGGTCTTCGACCTGCCCGACGTCGCGCAGACCTTCTGCCCGCCCCCGCCGTCGGCCGCGCCTCCGCCGGACCCGGACGCGGGCGCCGACGCGGCCCCCGTCGCGCGGCCGCTGCCCCCGCTCGACGAGGTGATCGACGGGGGGAAGGTCCTGGCGCTCAACATGCCGGCGGGCACGAACCCGGCGCTCTCCCGCGCCGTCGGCGTGCTCCTCAAGCAGTCGTGGCTGCAGACGCTGCTCCGCCGGCCGGCGGAGATGCAGCGCCGCCCGGGGCGCGCCTTCCGCCCCGCGCTGTTCCTGTGCGACGAGTACCAGGCCTTCGCCACGGTCGGCGAGGACGACCCGGCCGGGGACGAGAAGGCGTTCGCGCTGACGCGCCAGTCGCGGCTGATCCCGATCGTGGCGACGCAGTCGATCTCGACCCTCCGCGCGGTGCTCGGCCAGTCGGAGGCGTGGCGGGCGCTCCTGCAGACGCTCCGCACGCGGGTGTTCCTCTCCCTCGCGGACGACGCGTCGGCCGAGACCGCGAGCGCGCTCTGCGGCCAGGTCACGCGCATGAAGGCGTCCTACACGGTGTCGGAGCAGACCGCGCGGGCGGGCGCCTCGCTCCTGACCGGCGAGGCGGGCGGCGGCACGGGGAGCGTCGGCGCCAGCAAGGCGTTCAGCGAGCGCCGCGAGCCGCTGTTCCACCCGCGCGACTTCCTGCGCCTCGGCAACTGCCAGGCGATCGTGCTGCCGTACGACGGGCAGCAGGCCGGCGACGCCCGGCGCTGCTACCTCAAGCCGGACTTCCTGCCGCGGGAGCGCCCGTACTGGCGGGCCCGCGAGGCCGGGGACCTCTAGAGATGGAGCTGGGCATCGCGGACCTCAAGCCGTTCCTGCCGGGCCTCGAGGGCGCGCTCGACGACGACGCGATCTCGGAGCTGATGATCAACGGGCCGGGGGCGGTCTTCGTGGAGCGGGCGGGCCGGATGGCGGCCCTCGCCGTGCCGGCGCTCACGGCGGAGGTGGTGGCGCGGGCCGCGATCCAGATCGCGCGCCCCCTGCGGCTCGACCCGGCGACGACGCCGATCATCGACGCGCGGCTCGCCGACGGCTCCCGCGTCGCCATCTGCGGCCCCCCGGCCGCCCCGAGCGCCGCCATCACGATCCGCCGCTTCGGAGGCCGCGCCTTCACGATCGAAGAGCTGACCGCGAGCGGGTCGCTCCCCGCGGCGGTGGCCGAGCGGGCGGGGACGGCGCTCCGGAGCGGGCGCAACCTCCTGATCTCGGGCGGCACGGGCTCCGGCAAGACGACGCTCCTGAACGCGCTGGTGTCGCTCCTGCCGGCCGAGGGCCGCGTCATCTCGATCGAGGACACGCTGGAGCTGCGGCTCCGCCGGGCCAACTGCGTGCGCTTCGAGGCCCGGGGCCTCGCGGGCCGCGACGTGACGATCCGCGACCTCGTGCGCCACGCCCTGCGCCACCGCCCCGATCACATCGTGGTGGGCGAGGTGCGCGGCGCCGAGGCCGCCGACCTGCTCCAGGCCCTCAACACCGGCCACGGCGGCTCGCTGGCCACCGTGCACGCCAACCACGCCGAGGCGGCGCTCTCGCGCCTGGCGACCTGCGCCATGCAGGCGGGCGACGCGCTCCCCTGGGCGGTGGTCTGCCGCGGCGTGGTCGACGGCATCGAGCTGGTGGTGCACCAGGCGCGCACGCCGGAGGGGGACCGCCGCGTCGAGCAGGTGGTGCGCGTCCGGGACTACGACGCGC
>JAPOWL010000413.1 GCA_026707615.1 Acidobacteriota bacterium
CGATGCGCCGGAAGCGCTCGACGAGGTGCATGGTCTCGGTCGGCATGCGCCACGTCGCCGCCCACCGCTCGTCGGTGCCGTCGACGAAGTGCGTCGACTCGACGACCAGGGTGTCGCCTTCCCAGCGCCCCCGCGTCTCGCCGTTCCACTGGCGGATGCCGCGCCGCGGACCGTCCGCGTCGAGCGGGATGATGCGCCGCTCGCGGAACATCTCGTGCACGATCACGACGTGGTCCGGGGTCTGCAGGAACTGGTGGTTCGGGTTGTAGCCGAGCCAGAACATGGGCAGCCCGTCGCCGATGCAGCGCTCCCCGGTGTCGACGTCGACCCACGAGTTGCGGGCCCCGTTGACGCGGTACGCCACCTGCAGCCGCTCCCGCTCCTGCATCTCCGCCGTGTAGGGCACGCGCGCGTCGGGCGGATCGACGATGAGCGCCGTCCGGCGGTCGGGGACGGTGCGCAGGCCCGGGTCGAACCAGATCTGGTTGTAGGTGCCGGGGTCGCCCTCGCGCGGGGTCCGCTCGACGAAGCGCGACTCGTCGGCCCTGAGCTCCAGCGCTGCCGCCTCCTCCTCCGTCAGGTACTCCTGTCCCGCGAGGTTCGCCGGCCGTTCGAGCGGAGTCAGGGTCGAGCCGACCCACAGGCCCTGCAGATCCGGATCGCCCCACGCCGTGCGCAGGGTCTCCTGTCCGCCGGCCGCGGCCGGCGCCAGCACCAGCGCGAACGCCAGCGCCGGCAGAAGCGCCCGCGCCGCCGCCTCTCCCGTCCCTCGATGGCCCGTGCGAAGTCTGATCATCTGGAGCCTCCCGTCTCGGCTGCCGCCTCGCGTTCCCTCGCGCGCTCGCCGCTCAGGACGTTGGCGATGCTGTAGTTCCCCTCGTGGCAGGCGTACTCGAAGAGCGGCCCGTCGGCCGTCCGCATGGGCAGCTCGCCCGACCAGGGCCGCGTCCAGCGCGACGGATCCTCGACCGTGAACTCGTAGCGGATCGTGTCCTCGGCGACGCGCGTGAAGCGCTCCACGATGCGGATGCCGCCGCCGGCACCGCCGTTCGCGGCCCGGATGCGCACCGGGTCGTTGCCGAACGCGGAGCCTTCCTCGGTCGTGGCGAGGTTGGCGGTCTCGACGACGAGGGTGTCGCCCTCCCAGTGCCCGCGCATCTGGCCCAGCCACTGCGGGACCTGCGGCCCGAGCCGCGGCCGGCCGTCGAGCGGAATGATCCGCGTGTCGTGGATCATCTCGACGTGGATCACGACGTGGTCGGGCGTCTGCAGGAAGAGGTAGTTGTTGTTGTAGCCGGTCGGGAGCATGGGCGGCCCCACCGACCAGAGCATGCAGCGGTCGTTGAGGTCCATGTCGGTCCAGGTGTCGGCGGGACCGCGCATCCCGCGCGCGGCGGCGCGGGCATCCTCGCGGCGCTGCGCTTCCGGCGTCAGGGGCGGCACCCGGCCGTCGGGCGGATCGACGATGATGGACGTCCGCCCCGTCGACGTCGTGCCCCGGTCCAGCCAGAAGTTGTTGTAGAAGCCGGGCGCCCCGTCGACGCCGACGTCGACGCTCGCGGTCGCCGCGGTCCGCTGCGCCGGCCGGTCGAGGAGCTCCCGGTTCCGCTCGACGACCTCCCGCTCCAGCGTGGCTGCCTCCTCGGCGGTCAGGAACTCCTGCGCGGCCCGGTCCGCCGGCCGTTCGATGGGAGTGATGGTCTTGTTCGTGTAGGCGCCCTGGAGGTCGGGATGCCCCCACGGGGTTCGCGGCGGCGTCCAGTCGTCGGCGGGGGACTGCCCGGCCGGGGCCTGTCCCGCCGCGGCGCCCGGCGCCAGCAGCAGGCCGACCGCGACCGCGGTGACGGTCACGACGGCAACGTCAACGACGGCGCGTGGTCGATTCCGCATCGTCACTCTCCTGCCCTCCCGTTCGCTCCTCCGGGAACCTGCCGCTCCCGGCGACCACATCCGTGCCAACTCCGGGAACCTGCTCGCCGCCCGAACGGGGCCGGGAGTCCGCGCCGCAGAGGCTCCCACGGAGCACTCCTGGAAGCGCAGGCTCCCAGCGCCCTTCAGGGCGCGCTACCTTGCGCCGGCCGCGGCCTCGGCCGCCTCACGGTCCTCGGCGCGCCCGGCGCTCAGGCTGTTGGCGAGGCCGTAGTTGCCCTCGTGGCACGCGTACTCGAAGAGGTCGTACGTCGTGTCCCTGTTGAGGGGCATGGCGACCCGCCACGGGCTCGTGTAGATGTCCGGATCGGTGATCGTGACCTCGTAGTCGATGGTGCTGGCGTCCCGGAACGTGAACCGCTCGACGACCTGGAGCGACTCCGTCCGCGGCAGGCCGCGGGCGCCGCGCGTCGCGATGTTGGTGGCGATGGCGCCCTTGTCGTTGTAGTTGGTCACCTCGACCACCAGGGTGTTGCCCTCCCAGCGGCCGCGCGAGTCGCCGTTCCACAGACGGACGCCGGACGGCACGTGCGGGCTGCCGTCGAGGGGGATGATGCGCGCCTCGTGGATCATCTCGTACTGGATGACCACGTGGCCCGGCGTCTGCAGGATGCGGTAGCCGGCGCCGTACCCGGGCGGGAAGATGCCGCCGGGCACGCCGCGCGTGATGCACCGCTCCCACGGCGTGTGGTTCAGGTAGGCATCGGTCAGGTGGATCAGGGTGGAG
>JAPOWL010000600.1 GCA_026707615.1 Acidobacteriota bacterium
GGATCGCCACGGCGAGAAAAGACGCCAGGTACACGCGCGAGATGCAGGTGGCCCAGCCCGCACCATCGACCCCGAGCGCCGGCAGACCCAGGTTGCCGAAGACGAGCAGCCAGTTGGCGGCGGCGTTGATCGCGTTGGCGCTGATGAGAGCCGCCGTCACCTGCGTGGCCAGACCGGTTGCCTGGAGGTAGCGGCGGAACGCGGTGTAGAGCAGCAGCGGCAGCACGCTCAGGACGACGATCGAGAAGTACGGCACGGCAAGCCGCTCCACCGCGGGCTCCAGGCCCCAGCGGTCGAGGCTCGCGGCCACCCCCCCGGCGGCGAGGGTAAGCGGCACCGACAGCAGCCCCGCGAGAAACGCCCCCTGAACGAGCCACCGCCGGCACTCCTCGGGACGGCCGCGGCCGTAGGCGCGCGCGACCAGGGTGTCGAGGCCGAGCAGCATGCCGATGCCGAAGACCACGACTGCGAGAAAGAGCACGCTGCCGATGCCCACCGCCCCGATCGCGGCGGGCCCCAGGCGCCCGACCATCGCGAGGTCGACGAGCCCCATCGCGATCCATCCCAGCTCGGCGACCACGATCGGCGTCGCGAGTCGCGTGGTGGGGGGCAGCTCCGCGTGCAGCGCCCGCAGCGCCGCGCCGGCGGCGGGCCGCCACGCCGGCCGGGTCGAATCCGATGTCGGCCGTGCCGGCCGCCCGCGTCGCCTCACGGGAGGGATCGTACCGCGCCGCTGGCGCTTCTCTCACGGGTGCGGGGAGTGCCTGCGCGTCGCGCGCCCTTCGAGTGGCACGGCGCGCCCGGCGTCCGTTGACACTCCGGTGCGGCCGAGACTACGCTCGGGCCGTTCGGCCCTTCCGGAACCGGTCAACAGGAGCCGGGGTCATGAACGACCTGCTCGCGTCGGCGCTGGTCCGCAGAGTGCTGACCGCTCTCGGAATCCTCGTCCTGATCCCGGTCGTCGCGATCGGCACCCTGGCCGTGGCCTCCGGTCGCGCCGACCCGCCGTCGGCGTTCTTCGGCGGCGGTCCGCTCGTGGACGGGGAGCTCGTGACCGGTCCCGAGCCGGACTGGAGCTTCGTGGGCGACGTCGCGCTCGTCGACCTGCAGCTGGTCGATCCTCCGCGGTCCCGCGTGGTGTTCATCGCCGACCACGACGGCAAGCTCTACGTCGTGTCCGGCTACATGGGGAGCTTCCTCGGCGGGCTGTGGAAGCGGTGGCCCATGCAGGCGGAACGGGACGGGCGGGCCGTGGTGCGGATCGAGGGCAGGCGCTACGAGCGCACGCTCGTGCGAATCCGTTCGGGTGCGGACGTGATCGAGGGCGTCAGCGCCGAGCTGGGCCGCAAGTACGGCGGGGGCGACCCGGGCTCGATCGAGTCCGGGGATACGTGGCTCTTCGAGCTCGCCCCCCGGGCCTCGGGAACGACCGGAGGCTCGAGGTGAGACTGCTCTCCTGGACCATCGGGCTCCTGATCGTCGTCGTCCTCGCGGTGCTGTTCGTCCCGGGCCTCGGCCCGTCCATCGAAGCGACGCTGCTGGGCTGGATGGCGGGGTTGGCGGGTTGAGCCCGGCGCAGCGACCCACCTCGGCGAGATCGTGGCGATGGCGATCGCGACCGTCGCGTCGATGACCGATTGACGCCGGTCGCCGGCCCCGCCCGGCCGGCGCGCGGCGCAGCCCATCACTCGCCGCGACGCGGCGCCGCGCGTCGCCCCCCGTCGCCGCCCGTTGCCCCCCGCCAACCCTGTCGGGCGCCGCCGTCCCTCGTGCCTCGGGGGGACGGGCCGCTCCGTTACGCCCGCTCGCCGCCCGCCCGCCCCCGCAACCACGCGACCACCGCGAGCAGCAGCACCGCGAAGACGATGAGGAACGTCGCGACGGCGAGGATGGCGGGGCTGATCTGCTCGCGGACGCCGGTCCACATCTGGCGGGGGATGGTGCGCTGGCTCGTTCCCGCCATGAAGAGGACGACGACCACCTCGTCGAACGACGTCGCGAACGCGAACAGCGCCCCGGATACGACGCCCGGCGCGATCAGGGGCAGCTGGACGCGGCGGAAGACGAACAGCGGACTCGCGCCGAGGCTCGCCGCGGCGCGCGTCAGGTTGACGTCGAAGGTCGAGAGCGTGGCGGTCACGGTGATGACGACGAACGGCGTGCCCAGCGCCGCGTGCGCCAGGATGAGACCCAGGTGCGACTGGGCGAGCCCGACCGTGGAGTAGAAGAAGAACATCCCCGCCGCCGCGATGACGAGCGGCGTGACCATCGGGGAGATCAGCAGCCCCATGACCGCGCGACGCAGCGGCATGGCGGGGTTGGACAGGCCCAGGGCGGCGAGCGTCCCGAGCCCCGTCGCCAGGGCGGTGGCGGCGACCCCGATGAGCAGGCTGTTGGCGAGCGCCAGCGACCACGTCCGGTCGCCCAGAACCTGCCGGTACCAGCGCAGCGACCACGCCTCGGGGTCGAGGCGCAGCATCCCCTCGGTGAAGGTGAAGTAGGGCTCGGCGTTGAAGCTGAGCGGGATGATGACCAGGATCGGAGCGACGAGGAAGGCGAGGACCAGGCTGCAGAAGGCGCCCTGCAGCAGCGCGCCGGCCGGCGGACGCCGCGCGAGCGCCCGGCCCAGGACGGCCCGTGCCCGCTGCGCCGGCC
>JAPOWL010000091.1 GCA_026707615.1 Acidobacteriota bacterium
GCCTGGCCCTGCCCGCCGACCACGTGGTAGCCGATCGCCTGGACGCGGACGCCGCCCACGAGGAGCTCGCCGTCGACGATCCGGCCATCGGGACCCGCATCGGGGTGGACATCGGCGCACGCGCGCGGCGGGCGTTCGCGGCGGCGATCGGCGGCTCCCGGACCGTCGTCTGGAACGGCCCCCTGGGCGTGTTCGAGATCGACTCGTTCGGCGCCGGCACGATGGCCGTCGCCCACGCCGTGGCCGACTGCGCCGGCACGACCGTCATCGGCGGCGGCGATTCGGTGGCCGCCGTGGCACGGGCGGGAGTGAGCGACCGGATCACGCACATCTCGACCGGAGGCGGCGCATCGCTCGAGTTCCTCGGCGGCCGGACGCTGCCCGGGGTGGCCGCGCTGCCCGACGGAGAACGGCCCGACTCATGAGGACACCGCTGCTCGCCGCCAACTGGAAGATGCACAAGACGGTGCCGGAGGCCGTCGCCTTCGTGACGGCGTTCGCGCCCCGGGTGGCCGCCGTCACGGATGCCGACATCGTTCTTGCGCCGCCGTTCACGACCCTGGGCGCGGTGGCGGACGCCTGCCGGGATACGCGGATCGCGGTCGCCGGGCAGAACCTCCACTGGGCCCCCGAGGGGGCGTTCACGGGCGAGATCAGCCCGGGGATGCTGGCCGGCGCCGGGGCCAGCCACGTCATCCTGGGGCATTCCGAGCGGCGCCAGCTCTTCGGGGAGGACGACGCCCTGGTCGCCCGCAAGACGCGCGCCGCGATCGACGCCGGGCTGACACCGATCGTCTGCGTCGGGGAGACGCTCGACCAGCGGGAGGCCGGCAAGACGCCGGCCGTGCTGGCCCGGCAGATCGACGGGAGCCTGGCCGGCGTGACTCCGGCCGAGCTGGCCGCCCTCGTCGTCGCCTACGAGCCGGTGTGGGCCATCGGGACCGGACGCACCGCAACGCCGGACCAGGCCCAGGACGCGCACGCGCACATCCGGCGCTGCCTCGCCGGTCTCGGCGGCGCGGACGCGGCCGACGCGTGCCGGCTCCTCTACGGGGGGAGCGTCAAGCCGGCCAACGCGGAGGCGATCGCCGGCCAGGCGGACGTCGACGGCGCCCTCGTCGGCGGCGCGAGCCTCGATCCCGCCAGCTTCGCCGAGATCGTGGCCGCGGCCCGCCGGGCGGCGGGATAGAGGTATAATCGTTCGCTATGCTTGGCATGGTAGTAACCGGTGTGTACGTCGTCGTGTGCCTGCTGCTCGTGCTGATCGTGCTCCTGCAGCAGGGCAAGGGCGGCGACGTGGCGGCGGCGTTCGGCGGCGGGGGCGGCACGCAGGCCGCGTTCGGGGCGCGCTCCGGCGCCACCGTCCTCACGCGCGCCACCACCGTCCTCGGCGCGATGTTCATGATCGGCGCGCTCGTGCTCGCCATCATGGGCCAGCAGGAGCCCGGGTCGGTCGTGAGCGGGGTCGAGTCCGCGGACGTCACCGCGGTCGAGACGGTGCCGGCGCCCCCGGCGGGCGGCACGCCGGACCAGGAGCCGCAGTAGCCGGCCGGGGACGCGCCCGCGAGGGCGCGCCGGCGCCCTGCTCCCCATCCACTTGCGGAAGTGGCGGAACTGGCAGACGCACCAGCTTGAGGGGCTGGCGAGCCGAAGGCTCATGGGGGTTCAAATCCCCCCTTCCGCACCATCATCCCCATCGAGGAGTCCCATGCCCCACCGAGCCGCATCGTCCGCCGCTCTGGCCCTTCTGCTGAGCGTGTCGCTCGCTCCGGGGCTCGCCGCCCAGGACCTGCCCGAGGCGAAGGTGAAGGAAGAGGTGCGCGCGGCGTGGGACGCCTACATCGAAGCGTTCTCCACCCGGCGCACGGACGTGATCGCGGCCCAGGTCTACTCCGCCCCGTCGTTCCGCATCGGAGCGGGCGGCGCGACCGTCCTGGGGACGGCGGCGGAGACGGAGGCCTCCTTCGACGCCATCCACCGGCAGCTCGCTCCCGAGCGCTACGATCGCTCGGAGACGGACCGCACCGAGATCTGCGTGATCAACGCGGGCACCGCCCTGCTGAGCGCGTACTTCACGCGTTACCGGACGGACGGGACGGTGTTGATGAGCGGAGCGTCGAGCTACCTCTTCGCCAAGGTCGACGGCGCGTGGCGCATCCTGGCCAACATGGCCAACCCGGCCCGGAAGCTGATCGCCTGCGACTGACCGACCGTCGAGCCCGCCTGCTCCGTGGCCCGCCCCGAACGCCGGGCCGAGGGCGCCCGCCAGGGTTGCGCCCGGCTCGAGCGGGCGAGCCCCGACCGGGTCAGGAGTTCGCGGACACCACGCCCCCGCGCCGGCGGCCTCAGAACGCGATGGCGCCCAACCGAAGCAGGTTCGTGAGGTGGGCGAGGGCGTTCGACTTCCGACGCTTGAAGTAGAAGACCGTCCCGTCCTCCTCCTCGCTCACGTGGTAGCAGTCCCAGCGCTCCTGGCCGAGGACGTTCAGGCGCTCGTCCAGGGTCCCCATGTCGGCGTCGGCCACGAAGACGGTGCGGTACTCGATGGCCCAGATCTCGCGCAGCTCCTCCGTCGAGAGCTCGCCGATCGCCTCGACCCGGTTCCGCGCGTCGTCGAACACTTCCTGCGCCCCGCCGCGCAGATCGTCCAGCGGAGCCTGCTGACAGCCGGCGGCGCACCCGAGCGCAGCACACAGCGCGATCAAGCCCGTTCGCATCGTCGCCCCTCCCTGCCAACAGTCTAGCCGTCCGTCGGCGTGGTCAAGCCAGCCTTGAGCTCCGCGAACACCTGATCCTGCGGCGTCGTCCGCCCCGCCTGGATGTCAGCCTCGCCCTGCACCATGAACTTCAGCATGAGGACAGCGTTCCGCTGGCGTTCGTATGCGTCGAGGTTCTGCACGACCGCGCCCGCCGCCCCGCGGCGCGTCAGGACGACCTCGCGCTCGGTGGTTTTCACGTCGAGCATCTGCGCCGCCCTACTCTTGAATCCGTTCAGTCTGACGACGGTCGTCGGCATGAACACCTCGGAAATAAACTGAATTCAGGTCCGATCGTAGCCCACGCGACCCGCTCCACGCGTGCCATGGCCTAGACTTCGGGCGTGCTGGGCGGTCCTCGACCTGTCTCGGCACGCTGCGCGCGTTTTGCGCCATGGAAGCAACCTCACCCCGCTGGAGCAGGAGAGCCACGTGACACGCGCGGACCCGCGGTCGCGATTGCCGCCGGGCCGGCCGGCGCGGCATGAATCACGATGATGGATCAAGAGCCTCTGGACAGAGTTGTCGGGCGCATCGTCGAGAGCATCGTCGACGCGGTGGCGCCCGAGAGAATCATCCTGTTCGGCTCCGCCGCCCGGGGCGGGATGAAGCCCTCGAGCGACCTGGACCTGCTCGTCGTGAAGGACCAATGTCATCGAAGGAAGACGGCGGCCCGGATCTACCGAACGCTGCCTAGGCCGCGCCCGCCTGTCGACGTCGTGGTCGTCTGGCCGCAAGACCTCCGTCGGCACAAGGACTCCCATTGGCTCGTCATAGCGCCGGCGTTGAGGGAAGGCAGGACGGTCTATGAATCAGCGCCGCGCGCTTCGGTAGCGGGAAGAGCCACTTCATCGCCGTGCTCCACCTGCTGCTGCAGCAGCACGCGGAGGCCCGCGCCGCCGAGGGGCTGGAGGGCGTCGTCACGAGACACGGCGACCCGCTCGCCGGCCGGCGACCTCCACCCGGACTTCGATCCGCGGCGCGACTACGCCCTCACCCTGACCGACGGCGAGCTGACCGACGTCGAGCGCAACGCCCGCGCCGCGGCCACGCCGGACGACGTCGAGCTGGAGCCGTGGGTGCGCGACAGACTTGTGAAGTGACCGCCCGGGCGCGGGGCGGGCCGGCAATTCGGGCGTCGCCCTCGGCGGCGTCGCACCTCCCGCCCTCGGTTGCCTCCACCACGCCGATCGCCAGCGCTGAACCTCCTCGCCGAGCACCCTGCCGGGCTGGCCGGCCGACTGCGAGGCAGCTCTGTCGATGTCCCATAACATGTGTGGGTAGGACAACCATGCCGAACACGAGCGGCCATCTGCCGCAAGCGCTGCTGGCCAGTCTGGATCGGATCGCGGCGGAGCGGGGGACGAGCCGGAACCGCTTGATCGTGGAATCGTGCCAGCGTGCCGCCTCTTCGGCCTGTCGCGCCCGCCTCCCGAATCGCTTCGCGCTGTAGACACTCTGCGGGCGGCTGATCGGTCTTGGCTCCAGCCGGCGGCAGGCGCGCTCGCTTACAGATCCTCTGGCCGGAGTCCTGTCCGCCGCGCAATACGCGCCAACATCTTGGGGCCGACTCACGCCGCCTCGAACGACAGCGCCAGCAGCGCGGGTTCGGCTTCGCCGTGCTCCAACCGATCCGCAATTACCCGAAGCGCCAGCGCCTGGACGCGAGCGACCGCCTCCGCCCGTGACTGCCCGTAGCACATGACCCCCGAGAGGGCCGGCACCTCAGCCAACCACCGACCGTCGTCCTCGCGGTCAAGGTCTATCCGAAACGTCATGAGCCTCGGCGGAACCCGCTTCCGTGGTCCAGCCTAGCATAGGGGCTCAGGGCACCGGATCAGAATCCCAACGTCGTCTGCACGTACAGGAAGTCGGCCGTTCGACGCGCGAAGCCCGCGTCCCGCAGGTAGGGCCCGCCGAAGAAGCGGCCATAGCCCGCCTCGAGTCCTGCGTCACCGACGGGGACCCGGATCGTGACGTCGATCTCGTTGCCCACGTGCGGGGAGAGCGTCTCGCCGACGGCCCGGTGGACGACCGCGCCACCCGCGTCGTACCAGGCGTCGGCGCCGGGCGCGGCGAGCGCAAAGTCCTGAACGCCCACGCGCAGCCTGACGCTTCCGGGAAGCGAAGCCTCCACCGTGACCTCCGTGTTGCGCAGGTTCTGGAGCGCGAAGAGGTCGATGTAGCCGTAGTAGGCGTGCCCCAACGGATAGAGCTGGTCGAACGTGGCGTGGACGCCGTCGTGCGGATCGTCGTCGCCGCTCCCGTAGTTGAACGCCGCGCCCAGCTCCGGCCGGCCCGGCAGTTCCGCGGCGAACGCCCCGCCCACGTGCAGCAGGGCCGCGCGGTGGGGCACGCCGCCGTAGCGCCCGCCCTGACGGGCGAGCTCGGCATCGAGGGCCCACGGGCCGTAGACAGCGTCGACGCGGGCGCCGACGGTCTGGACCGCGTCGTCGAGGCCCGCCTCCCGGCGCAGCAGCCAGTAGCCCTCCACCCGTCCTCCCGGCAGCAGCGACGCGTCGTGGTAGTAGACGCCGTGGAGCTGGCTGTTGAACATGCGGCTCCCGGTCGGCGCGTGATCGTTGAAGCCGGTCGGACGCGCGGGAACAACGCGCGTGGCGAAGGCGTCGAGGCCGCGGCCCCTACCGGCATCGAGCCTGATCCGGGCACCGTCGAACACGCGGGCGGTGTTCACCCATTCGAGCGGTGAGACCATCCGCTGGGCTCCGTAGACGAGCTTCTGCCGGCCGATCCGGACCCAGATCGGGACGGACGCGGACCCGGGCAGGCCTACATCGAGGTAGGCCTGGTGGACGTCGAGCGGGTCTGCATGGATGTTCGGCGCCCGGCGGTCGCTGATCGCCTCCTCGCCCAACATCCGGGCATCCTGCAGCTCGACGACCCCGGTCACGCGCTCGCTGGGCTCCCAGGTCAAACCGACCCGGAAGCGCGACAGGAGATAGTCCTCGTCGTTGCCCGGGCGCGCGCCGTCGAACCGGATGTTGCGGCGGCTCTCGCTGCGCAGGCGAATCTCGGAGCCGAGGGTGAGGCCCGGGAGGAGCTCGCGCCAGTCCGACGCCGCGTCGGTGGCGGCCGGAGCCGGAGGTGCCTCCGACGCCGCCAGCGCCTCGGGATCGAAATGCGGAGCGATCGACGAAGCGTCGGCATCGATCGGATCGGACTCACCGAGCTGGGCGGCGACGGGAGAGAGAGAGAGAACCACGATGGCAAGTGCGAGCGGCACGACCACTGCCAGGTAGACCCGGTCGACCACGTGCCGATGCGCCCGCGGGCCGCCGGAGAGCGGAAAGCAGTTTCGCATGCACGGCGAGGCAATCAAGTCGCGTGCCAAGTCGGACGCAGGGCGGGATCGGGTTTGTCGATCTCCGCGATGGTCGGTGACATTCCTCTTCCTGCCGGCGGTGCGCGCCCCTTACGCTCCACCCCTCCCCCGTGCCGCAGGCATCCGGCACTCGTCCACCAGGCGGCCGGCCAGCGGAGGACCCACCACGTCCGCCAGGTGGTCGACGGCGTCGGGCCTCACAACGCTCGGCCGTGGCTCTTCCGACGGATCTCTCGGGCCTGCCCCAGCGAACCCGCTGTGGGCGCGGGGTCGCGGCTCGCACCCCCTATGGTGGTTGACCACTTTGTGGAATGACCCCGCGGGCACCTACATTCCTGTTCGCACTTGATGGCGTGAGGCAGCGATGAGGCGGATCGGAGAAGGGCGTCGGACCGTCACCGCGCCACAAATGTGCCCAGTGCAAGTCCAACCTCACAGGTATGTGGAATCGCCGCCGCCCGGCACCGTGGCTCCGCACTCCGCGTCGCGCGAACGGGCCCCGTCGTTGTTGATGGCAAGGCGCTTCACACTTTCCTGACGCCGACCTGGCCCGAGTCTTGCTAGGCACCATCCCCCATAGGGAACGCTGCCGATGCGGATCGACGCTGCCCCCGCATCCGGCGGCCACGCTGCTTTTTCGGGCATACGCGTCGGAGGCGCCGTCGATGGAGGTCACCAGCAAGGCAACGCGGATTCGGCTGTTCAGCATCGACACCCCGCAGATGCGCGCGTTCCACATGACGTGGTTCGCGTTCTTCCTCTGCTTCTTCGCCTGGTTCGGCATCGCGCCGCTCATGAAGATCGTCCGCGACGAGATGGCGCTGACACAGTCGCAGATCGGCTGGCTGGTCATCGGCTCGGTCGCCATCACGGTCGTCGCACGCCTTCTCATCGGCTGGCTGTGCGACCGCATCGGACCGCGGAGGGCCTATACCTGGCTCCTGCTGGTCGGCTCGCTCCCGGTCATGGGCATCGGGCTCGCGCAGGACTTCCAGACCTTCCTGGTGTTCCGGCTGCTCATCGGGGTCATCGGAGCCGCGTTCGTGATCACGCAGTACCACACCTCGGTCATGTTCGCTCCCAACGTCGTCGGCACCGCCAACGCCACCACCGCGGGATGGGGCAACCTCGGGGGCGGAGTGACGCAGCTCGTCATGCCGATCGTGCTCGGCATCCTCACCGTGGGCGCGTACATCCCGTTCACGAACGTCCAGTTCCTGCCCGGCTTCGGGTTGAGCGACGCGGCCGGCTGGCGCGTCGCGATGGTCATCGCGGGAGCGATGTGCGCGCTCGTCGGCGTCGCCTACTACTTCCTTACCCAGGACGCCCCGGAGGGGAACTACCGCGAGCTGCGCGCGGCGGGCCAGCTCCCGCCGAAGCAGACCGTCAAAGGGTCATTCGCCGCGGCCTCGCGCGACCCCCGCGTGTGGGTCCTCTTCGTCATCTACGGCGCGTGCTTCGGCATCGAGCTGACGGTGAACAACGTGCTGGCGCTGTACTTCCTCGACTACTTCGACTTCTTCGCCTCGATGAGCGCCGTGCAGGCGGTGCAGTGGGCCGGGGCGGCAGCGATGGTCTTCGGTCTCATGAACGTCTTCGCGCGCACGCTCGGCGGCGCGGTCGGCGATCTCTTCGGCCGCCGGTGGGGACTCGCGGGACGCGTACGCTGGCTCTTCCTCGCACTGTTCGCCGAGGGGCTGGCCCTGATGCTCTTCTCGCAGATGCCGGTGCTGGCCCTGGCCATCCCGGCCCTCGTCGTCTTCAGCCTCTTCGTGCAGATGTCGGAGGGGGCGACCTACTCGGTCGTGCCGTTCATCAACAGGAAGGCGCTCGGGTCGGTCGCGGGGATCGTGGGCGCGGGCGGCAACGCCGGTGCCGTCCTGGCCGGGTTCCTCTTCCGGGGCGCCATCCCCTGGCCGACGGCGTTCTTCATCATCGGGGCGCTCGTCACCGTCACCGCGTTCCTCGCCTTCGCGGTGCGCTTCGACAGCGAGACGGAGACGGAAGCCCGCTCGGCCCTCGATGCAGCGCTGGCGCACCGGCAGGCCGGACTCGCGGCCGGAACCGCTGCCGCGCGAACGGCGGAGGCGGCGGGGTAGGAGTCTGCGCCGTGGAACGGCGACGACTCCCGGAGGGTTGGTTGGGCGCCAGCCGGAGGCCGCAGCGCGACCTTGCGGTCGCGGCGACGAACGGCGGGCCAGGAGTCAGCAGCCGCCAGGCGACGAATGGCGGGCCGGCGCGCCGCGGCGGTCTGCGAGACACGTGCGCGGCCGGGGAACGCGAGGGAGAACGGAGAAAGGCAGATGGTCAATCCGGCCGAGGTCTGGAAGGCGCAGAAGCACAGCTTCGACGTCTGGCCCGACGTGCTGCGGCACGCCGCCGCGCGCACGCCGATGGCCGAGATCCATACGCCCGATCTCGAGCGGATGAAGTGGTACGGCTTCTTCTACCGCAAGCGCGATGCGCCGGGCCGCTACATGAACCGGATCCGCATCACGGCGAACGAGCTGACCGCGGAGCAGGCCCGCGAGATCGCGGCGATCGCCTACGAGCACGGTCACGGCATCGTCGACGTCACCACGCGCGCCAACCTCCAGGTGCAGGGGCTCGGCATCGAGCACCTGCCGAAGGTGGCGGAGCGGCTGGCCGCGGTGGGCCTGACCGCGAAGCAGACCGGCCACGACAACGTCCGCAACGTCTTCGCGCACCCGTTCAGCGGCGTGCTCCCGGACGAGCTGATCGATACGCGCCAGCTCTGCCGCGACGTGACCGCGCTCTTCGTCGACAGCCGGGAGTACTCGGACCTGCCGCGCAAGTTCAACCTCTGCCTCAACGGCGCCGCCGAGCATTCGGTGCACTTCTGGACGCAGGACCTGAGCTTCCTCGCCCGGCGCGTCGGGCGGCAGGTGTTGTTCCAGGTGCTCGTAGGCGGCACCCAGGGGCAGAACCCGCACCTTGCCTGGCACCTGCCGGTGCTGGTGCGCCCCGACCAGGTCGTGGCGGTGACCGCCGCGCTGCTCGACCTGTTCCGCCTCGAGGGGTCGCGCGAGAAGCGCCACCGGGCGCGTCTCCGCTACCTCGTGGAGCGGATCGGCATCGAGGCGATCGGCGCCTTCCTCGGCGACCGGGTCGCACTCCGCGCCTGGCCGGACCTCCCCCCGCCCGTGCCGGCCGGCCGCAACGACGACCTCGTCGGGTGGTTCCCCGAGCGCCGGCCGGACCGCTGGACGATGGGTCTCGCGGTGCCGCTGGGCCGGCTGAGCTGGCGGCAGCTCGAGGCGCTCGCCGTGCTCGCCAGGCGCTGGGGCGGCGGAGAGCTGCGGACGACGCACGAGCAGGGAATCGCCGTCCTCGGCGTCCCGACGGGCTTCCGGGACGCGGCGGCCACCGACGCCGCCGCGGTCGGCCTGAGCGTGCACGCCGACACCCTGGTGCGGAACACCATGGCGTGCACCGGCACGCAGTTCTGCAACATCGCGGTGACCGAGACGAAGGGCGCGATGTTCCGGCTGATCGAGACGCTCCGGCAGCGCGCCCTGGCCCTGCACGGCATCCGCATCCACATGAGCGGCTGCCCGTCGAGCTGCGCTCAGCACTTCACAGCCGACATCGGGCTGAAGGGGGTCCGCGTGCGCCGGCTGGTCGGCACCCGCGAGGGGTTCGACGTCTACCTCGGGGGCGGGGTGGCGGGGGACGTGCACCTGGGACTCCGCTACCGGCTGGGCGTGGACGCCGAGCAGCTCCCGCTCCTCATCGAGGAGGTCGTCGGCGACTACTACCTGCGGCACCGGGAGGGCGAGACCTTCAGCGCCTACTGGCGCGCGAAGCTGCGCGAGGCCGAGGCGGCGAAGGTCGGCGAGGGCGACTACCGCCCGTCGACGTGGATCTGCGAGCGCTGCGAGCACCGCCACCTCGGGGAAGACCCGCCGGTGTTCTGCCCCGGCTGCGCCGGCGTGCGGCGGCTCTTCGCCCGCGTCGAGGACGATGCGTCGGCCCCGGCCGCAGCGCGGCGCGAGCTCCCGGCCCGGGAGGAGCAGGCTGCCCGGCCTCGTCATTCGTCGCCGGGGAGCGCCGTCGGGAACGCTCGCCTCGAGCCGAACGGGAAGCCCCCCGCGGAGCCGCCCCGCGACGACGGCTACGTGCTGGTTGCGCAGGAGCCCGCGCTTCGCGAGGACGCCGGCACCGCGGTCGAGATCGGCGGCCACGCCTATGCGCTGTTCCGGATCGGCGGGAAGGTGGCGGCGATCGACGGTCTCTGCCCGCACGAAGGAGGACCGCTGGCGGAAGGGACGGTCCGCAACGGGGTGGTCACCTGCCCCTGGCACGGGTGGACGTTCGACGCCTGCAGCGGCTGCAGCGTCGACCCGCCCGGCAACGATGTGGCGCGCTACCCGACCCTGGTCGAGGGAGGCGGTGTGTACGTGAGGCCGGAGGCAGAAAGTGCCCGGGCCTCGGCCGGTGCAGCTCCAGCGCGCGCGGTCTCCGGCTCCGGTCCCCGTCTTACGCCTCGCCGAACGCCGCCGCTCCCTGCAACGGCCGAGCTCACGGTGGCCGAGGTCCGGGAGGAGGCGCCCGACGTGCGCGCCTTCCGCCTCGACAACGGATAGGCTGGCGATGTCCATCTCCGCCCTGCCCGTCGCTTCCCCGCCCGAAGGGAGAGCCTCCGCGGCACCCTCTCCCGAGCCGGTCTCGGCCCTCGTGGACCGCTACCTGGCGGAGCAGCAGGCGACGGCCGCGGCCCGCTTCGCACGGGCCCACGACGCCGCCCGGGACGCCGGCCCCGCTCTCGCCGGCCGCTACTCGGCCCTGATGCCGGCGACACCGCCCGCCCCGGGCCAGCAGTACGCGTTCGACGTCGACCTCGACGCCTGCTCCGGCTGCAAGTCCTGCGTCGCGGCGTGCCAGGCCCTGAACGGCCTCGAGGAGGAGGAGTCGTGGCGCGACGTCGGCCTGCTGCACGGCGGGAGCCAGCGCCTCCCCGTCGTGCAGCACGTCACGACGGCCTGCCACCACTGCCTCGATCCGGCCTGCATGCACGCCTGTCCGGTGGACGCCTACGAGAAGGACCCGGTGACCGGCGTCGTGAAGCACCTCGACGACCAGTGCTTCGGGTGCCAGTACTGCACGCTGGCGTGTCCCTACGAGGCGCCGAAGTACAGCCGCGCCAAGGGGATCGTCCGCAAGTGCGACATGTGCAGCGACCGGCTCGCGGAGGGCGAGGCCCCGGCGTGCGTCCAGTCGTGCCCGAACGGCGCGATCGCGATCCGCGTGGTCGACGTCGAGCAGGTGGTCGAGGAGTCGGAAACGCATCTGTTCGTGCCCGGCGCGCCCGAGCCGTCCCTGACCCTGCCGACGACCGCCTATCGCACCGCCCGCGCCCTGCCGCGCAACATGGTGCCGGCCGACTACCACACGGTGCGCCCCGAGCGGGCGCATTGGCCGCTCGTCGCGATGCTGGCCCTCACGCAGCTCTCGGTAGGAGCGTTCCTGGTGGAGCGGCTGCTGGAGATGGCCGTCGCCGGACCGCTCGCGGCGAGCATCCGGCCCGTCCACAGCGCCAGCGCACTGGTGTTCGGGCTGCTGGCCCTCTCGGTGAGCGTTCTCCACCTCGGCCGGCCGCGCTACGCGTACCGGGCGGTGCTCGGCCTGCGGCATTCGTGGCTCAGCCGGGAGATCCTGGCGTTCGGCGCCTTCGCGGGGCTCGCGATGCTCTACGCCGCGTGGTCGTGGCCGGGAGCGGCGGTCTGGCTGGACCGCTGGGGACTCAGGGCGGCGGCGGGGACGGGCGGGGGGGCCGGATCGTGGCTCGGCTGGGGGGTGGCGCTCTCCGGAACCGCCGGCGTGATCTGCTCGGTGATGGTGTACGCCTGTACGAAGCGCGACTTCTGGAACGGCCCCGCCACTGCCTGCCGCTTCCTGTTGACCACCGCGGTGCTGGGGTTCGCAGCGGCCTGGTTGCCGCTGCTGCTGATCGTGGTTGCCGGCCGCGACGCGGGTCTGGCCGTCGCCGCCGTCGACCGCTACGGGACGCTGCTCTGCCAGGGGCTGATTGCCGCCACGGCGGCGAAGCTGCTGTTCGAGGCGATGCTGTTCCGCCACCTGGCGTCGCGCTCGACGACGTCGCTCAAGCGGACGGCCCGACTGATGACGGGCACGCTCTCGAACGTCACGCTGGCGCGCTTCGCGGCGGGGCTGCTGGGCGGCCTCGCGATGCCGGCGCTGCTCCTGGTGAGCCGGGTGCCGACGCACCCGGCGCACGGCCAGGACATCGTCTTCCTGGTGCTCGTCGGCATGCTGTTCGTCGCCTGCCTCGCCGGCGAGCTGCTGGAGCGCTACCTGTTCTTCGCCGCGGTGGCCTCGCCGCGGATGCCCGGGACCCTGTAGCGATGCTGTACCAACGCGACGGACACCCGACCCGCGGGTTGTCGGCGACGAGCGAGGCGACCGCGAGGTAGCGATGCTGTATCAGCGCGACGGACACCTCACGCGCGATCTGCTGCGGACGCCCGGCGGCTTCGGGCTCGGACAGGTGCCCGCCCGCCTCAAGCCCGACGCCACCACGGACATGGTCTGCGGCTACTGCTCCACCGGCTGCAGCCTGACCGTGCACCTCCGGGACGGCGAGGCGGTCGGCCTCACCCCGGCCGCCGACTACCCGGTGAACCGCGGCGTCGCGTGCCCCAAGGGCTGGGAGGCGCTGACGGTGCTGGAAGCCGGCGACCGCGCCACGACGCCGCTCCGCCGCGATGCGGGCGGCGTCCAGCGTGCGGTGGGCTGGGACGAGGCGCTCGGGACGATGGTCCAGCGCTTCCGGGCGATCCAGGCGGCGCACGGGCCGGAATCGGTGGCCTTCCTCAGCACGGGGCAGATGGCAACGGAGGAGATGGCCCTGCTCGGCGCGCTGGCGAAGTTCGGCATGGGCATGGCCCACGGCGACGGCAACACCCGCCAGTGCATGGCGACGTCGGTCGTCGCCTACAAGCAGGCCTTCGGCTTCGACGCGCCGCCCTACACCTACCGGGACTTCGAGGAATCGGGCGTCATCGTCTTCGTCGGCGCCAACCCATGCCTGGCGCATCCCATCCTCTGGGAGCGCGTGCTGCGGAATCGGAATCGGCCGGCCATCGTCGTCATCGACCCGCGCGTCACGGAGACCGCGATGCAGGCGACGGACCACCTCCCCGTCCGGCCCAAGTCCGACCAGGCGCTGTTCTACGGGCTGGCGCGGCTGTCGATCGAACGAGGCTGGATCGACCGCGACTACGTCGATGCGCACACGCGCGACTTCGACGCGTATGCGGCCGCGGTCGAGCCCTACACCCTCGAGCGGGTGGCCGAAGCGACCGGTCTCGGCCCGGACGCCATCGAGCAGCTCGCTGAGACCGTTCACCGCGGCCAACGAGTGTCGTTCTGGTGGACGATGGGCGTGAACCAGAGCTACCAGGGGGTCCGCACCGCGCAGGCGATCATCAACCTGGCCCTGATGACCGGCAACATCGGGCGTCCCGGCACCGGCGCGAACTCCATCACCGGCCAGTGCAACGCGATGGGCTCGCGCCTCTTCAGCAACACCACCAACCTGCTCGGAGGCCACGACTTCGCCAATCCCGACCACCGGAGCAAGGTGGCGCGCATCCTCGACATCGACCCGGCGATCATTCCGACGAGCGCGAGCCGGGCCTACAACGAGATCCTCGAGGGCATCCTCCAGCAGCGGATCCGGGGGTTGTGGGTCGTCTGCACGAACACGGCGCACTCCTGGATCAACCAGGACCAGGCCCGCGACATCCTCGGACGCCTCGACTGCCTCGTCGTGCAGGACATGTATGCCACCACCGAGACGGCCCGGATGGCCGACATCGTGCTCCCGGCGGCCGGGTGGGGCGAGAAGGAGGGCACCTTCATCAACTCGGAGCGGCGCATCGGACGCATCAAGAAGGTGGCGCGGGCGCCGGGGCAGGCACTCGCCGACTTCGCGATCTTCAAGCTGGTCGCCGAGTACTGGGGTTGCGGCGAGATGTTTCGCGCCTGGGACTCCCCGGCCGCGACGTTCCAGATCCTGAAGCGGCTCTCGGCGGACCAGCCTTGCGACATCACCGGGATCGACGGCTACGACACCCTGGACGAGTGCGGCGGCGTCCAGTGGCCCTGCCCCGCGGGGCAGTCCCCGGTGGAAGCCGGAGCCGAGCGCCGCCTCTTCGAGGACGGGCGCTACCACCACCCCGACGGGCGCGCCCGCTTCGTGTACGAAGATCCGCGCCCGCTCCCGGAGCCGCCAGGAGACCGCTTCCCGCTGCTGCTCCTCACCGGGCGCGGCAGCGCGGCGCAGTGGCACACGCAGACGCGCACCGCGAAGTCGGCCGTGCTCCGCAAGCTCTATCCGGCGCAGGTCTACGTGGAGGTCAACCCGGTCGACGCCCGGGCCCGTGGCGTCGCCACCAACGACGCCGTCCATGTCGAGTCGCGCCGCGGCCGCGTCTCCGCCACCGCGTTCGTCACGCGCTCGGTGCAGCCGGGCCAGGTCTTCATCCCCATGCACTACGAGGAGACCAACCGGCTGACCGACGCGGTCTTCGATCCCCACTCGAAGCAACCGTCCTACAAGGCCTGCGCCGTCGAGCTGCGCCGCGCTGCCGCTGGTCCAATGGATGGAGCCGCAGTGCAGGGCCGCGTCGGGTAGACCGAGCCACGCGTGTACGACACGGCTCGGAGACCGTCGCGACGGGGCGCCAGGCGGCGCGTCGGGGTCCGCGTGCGGTCAGGAGCAGCGTCTCCGCTCGCCTGCTCGACACGTCGATTCCGCACCCGTACACTGAGGTGGACGGCGCGCGCAACGGCGCGGCGCGGCGTGCGCGCGGCAAAGCGAACTCGGCGCGGCAGCCCGACGCCGCAGCGTTGCGCTGGCGCGGTGGAACGCGTAGCGGACGAAGGCGGCAACCGTATGGACGACATCTCGCTGGCCGACGTGGCGCGTGCGCTCGACGCGATGCTCGACGACCAGATGACGGGGCAGGCCCGCATCGCAGCGCACCTGGTGGCGGCGGCCGAGGCGGCGGGAGACGACCCTGCACGGGTCATCGAGACCCTCTCCACCGTCGCCGCCAACACGGTGCTCGACGAGTTCTGGGTCACGGACGAGGACGGCGTGGCCTATCTCACGAACGTCCGGGACGCGGCCGGCGCTCCCATGCCCTTCCGCTTCGACCCCGACCCCGCGGTGCAGCCGCAGGCCTCGGCGTTCTTCCCGCTCCTCTCCTCCCCGCCGGGCAGCGACGACGTCGTGGCGCAGGGCGCGCAGGTGCGCGAGATCGACAACGAGGTCTTCAAGTACGTCGGCGTCGCAGGTGTCGACCGGCGCCGGATCGTGCAGGTGGGCAACGCCCTCGCCTTCGAGGAGCAGGCCCTCCAGGGCGGCGTCTACACTTCGCCCGTCATGACCGCCGTGCTGGCCGCCTTCAGCGAGCCCGATCTGCTGGCCAGCGCGCGCACCAGCGAGTTCGCCGAGATCCGGAGCGTGTTCGAGGGGCTGCTCGGCCAGCAGATGATCGTGCAGGCCAGCCTCGCCGAGCGCCTGGTGGCCCGCGCCGACAAGGCCGGCTGGGATGCAGGCGAGATCGATGCCCGGTTGCGCCGCATCGTCGCCTCCACCCCCATTGGCGAGATCCACGTCGCGGAGCCGGCCGGCGGCGACGTGACCTACAGCAGCCTCGCCGCGGCGCGGCCCGCGGTCGTCGCGGATCTGGCCGAAGCCGACGCTCTGAGCCCGTTCGTGGCTGGCGCGTCCGGCGTCGTCCAGCACTCGACCGGCGCCCGACCCGCGGACGGCACCGTCTGGAAATACGTCTCGGTAGCCGGCGGCGACATTCCCCGGATCGTGCAGGTGGGCCTGCCGATCGCCGCCGGCTCGCCGGCATCCCCACGATTCGGCGAAGCGCTACAGCCTTGATGCAACGCGCATCGTGCATGCTCATCCTGACGTCCCCCTGCCGCGTCGGATGCGGGGGCGCGCTGCTCTATGGTGTTGATCGATGAAGGTTGCCACGACGAGGGTCGAGGCACAAGTGCCATGAAGATAATCGGCATCGACTTCACGAGCGCGCCCACCCGGAGCAAGCCGATCACCGCGGCAACGGGTGTGCTCGCGAAGGGACACTTCAGTATCGAATCCGTGCGTGGTCTCGCATCGTTCAACGCGTTCGAAAAGGAAATCGCCGAACCTGGCCCGTGGGTCGCGGGCATCGATTTTCCGTTCGGCCAGCCGAGCAGATTCGTCCAGACACTTGGTTGGCCGAAACTCTGGCGTGCCTGCGTCCTCCACGTGGAAGGTCTGGGAAAGAGCGGCTTCGAGCGCGCCGTCCGAGCGTATTCCGAAGGGCGGCCGGCCGGCCACAAGCAACATAGGCGGCGTACGGACGTCCGCGCTCGATCATTGAGCCCCATGAAGCTGGACTTCCAGCCCGTGGGGAAGATGTTCTTCCAGGGGGCGCCGCGCATCCTTCGTTCCGGAGCAAGTATCGTCCCGTGTGCCGCCAACGACAGCGACCGGGTAATCGTGGAAGCGTATCCAGCCTTGGCGGCGGAGGCACTGGCCGACACGAGGAGCTACAAGAACGACGCCAAGCCCAGGCAGACGTCAGCGCATGAGGATGCGCGACGACGCATCGTAGCTGGTCTGACCGAAGAACGATGCAAGACGGAGTACGGCCTGGTAGTGCGACTGGACGCCGGAATGCGCCGGGGTTTGGTCGACGATGCGAAAGGTGACATGCTCGACGCAGTCCTGTGCGCACTCCAGGCCGCCTGGTCGACCTTTCAACCTAACTTCGGAGTGCCTGAGACGTGTGATCCGCTGGAGGGTTGGATAGTGGACCCATCGCAGAACCGACCGCGAGAGCCGGGCTCGAAGCCGATGCACTCCTCGGAATCAAGGCTGCTGGAGCGCATTTCAACCGATCCATCGATCTGCCACGGCAAGCCGTGCATACGCGGAATGCGTTACCCCGTCGACATGGTCCTGAGTTTGTTGAGTTCCGGAATGGACAGCGACGAGATTCTCGCCGAGTACGAAGATCTGGAACACGAGGACATTCTGGGCGTGCTCGCTTTCGCGGCACGCTTGAGTCGGGTGAAGCGGTTGCGGGCGACAGCCTGAGATGAGGTTCCTGATCGACGCGCAACTGCCGCGGCGGCTGGCGCACTGGCTGAAGACGAACGGACATGACGCGCTTCACACCATGGACTTGCCGACGGGCAACCGCACGACCGACATGGAGATCGGCGAGCTTTCGACAAGAGAACGCCGCGTGCTGGTAACGACCCCCGCAGGACACCTACCCGTGGAGCCGCTGGCAGCGGGGACAGAAGTGCGTGCTCCGCTGCGCGACGAGCACTCGCTTGACGCGGGCCCCGCAAGAGATGCAGGGCGCGGCCGCCCTGCCGTAGATCCGGATCTGTCCCTGGAAGGCCCCTCGCTCGCCGCGGCCGTCGCGGTAGTCGCGGATGCTCGTCCCCCCGGCGTCGATCGCCTCGCGCAGGACCGCCTGGATCGCCCCGTGAAGATCGCGCGCCTTGCGCGGGCCGACCGAGGCAGCGCTCCGGAGGGGATGAAGGCGCGCACGAAACAGCGCCTCATCGGCGTAGATGTTGCCGAGGCCGCGCAGGAACGCCTGATCGAGCAGCAACGCCTTGAGACGCGCCCGGCGGGATCGGAGCCGGCCCGCGAACTCGCCGGGCCCGATTTCCAGCGGGTCCGGACCGAGGGCGGCGAGGCGCGCCGGAAGCCGCTCCGCCCACAGCCAGCGCCCGAACTTGCGGATGTCGTGGAACACCACCTCCGTCCCGTCGTCGAGTGACATGCGGGCGCGGGTGTGCGCGCCGGACGCTTCGTTCACGACGAGGTTGCCGGTCATCCGCAGATGGACGATCAGGAGCGAGCCCCGTCCGTCGCGGCGCAGGCGGAACAGCAGGTACTTGCCGAAGCGCTCCAGCCGCTCGATACGCTGGCCGGTCAGGCGCGCCGCAATCGTGCTCGGGCCGCCGACGGCAGTCGGGGGCCAGGCGAACGCGACCGTAGCGATGGTCCGCCCCTGGACGAAGGGCGCCAGGGTGCGGCGGACGGTTTCGACCTCGGGCAGCTCCGGCATGGCGAAGGGATCGCCGGCTCCCGGCCGGCCCGCACGGCCGGGCGTCGACCTCAGCCGTCCCGGCGCACCAGGTCGGGCAGGACGGCGCCGATCTCGCCCCGCACCACCGCGTCCGCGATGCCGTCGAGCGGCGTCGGCTCGCGGTTGACGATGACGAGGCGCGCCCCGGCCTGCCGGGCGATGCGCGGGATCGACGCGGCCGGCTCGACCACCAGCGAGGAGCCGACAGCCAGCAGCAGATCGCAGCTCTCGGCCGCGGCCTGCGCCCGCAGCATGACGTCGTGGGGCATCGCCTGGCCGAACGAGATGGTCGCCGGCTTCAGGAAGCCGCCGCAGAGCCGGCAGCGCGGCGCCTTCTCGCCGCCCTCGACGCGCCGGCACGCCTCGTCGGAGGTGATCCGGTCGCCGCAGGCGAGGCAGACCGCCTCCGTCGTGGTGCCGTGGAGCTCCAGGACCTTGTCGGCCGGGAGCCCCGACCGCTGGTGCAGCCGCTCGATGTTCTGGGTGACGAGCGCGTCGAGCCGGCCCTGCCGGTGGAGCTCGACGAACGCGTGGTGCCCGGCGTTCGGTTGCGCGTCGCGCATGGCCGGCCAGCCCGCGATCTTCTGGCGCCAGTACTCGACCCGCCCCGCCTCGCTGGAGACGAACTCCCGGAAGTCTACGATGCGGTTCTGCGCCCAGACGCCGTTCGGGCTGCGGAAGTCCGGGACGCCGGACTCGGTGGAGATGCCGGCCCCGGTGAAACCGACGATACGGGAGACGCCGGCGACCAGGTTCCGCGCGGTCTCGGCGCTCATGCGGGGGATGGTAGCAGCCCCGACTGACGACCGAAGGGCAACCGCGCTACGATGTTGCGGCTCAAGCCCCGGCTACATCTACACCTCAGGGAGCGGTCCATTGCAGCGAAGCCAACCAGCCTCGGGCACGACGAGTGACAGCCAGCGCCGGTCGAGCCCGGCGATGCGCTGGTCGCGACCTCGCAGTCGCGGTGGGCGGCTGCGACCGCGCGAAGCGCCTGCTTCGCCGGCTCGGCCGCACAGATTCCTGGCGCCTGCGCTGGCGGTCGCGCTGGCCCTCGGCGCGGGCGCGCTCCGCGCCCAGCCCGCGCCCGCGTCCGGCAACGACGACACGTTCGTCCCGGTCACCGACGCCATGCTCCAGGACCCGGCGCCGGGCGACTGGCTGATGTGGCGCCGCACGCTCGACGGCTGGGGCTACAGCCCCCTCGACCAGATCGACCGCGGCAACGTGGGCGATCTGCGCATGGTGTGGACGCGCGCCCTGGCCCCCGGCGCCCAGGAGGGGACGCCCCTGGCCTACGGCGGCCGGCTCTACATGCCGAACCCGAAGGACCACCTGCAGGCGATCGACGCCGTCACC
>JAPOWL010000246.1 GCA_026707615.1 Acidobacteriota bacterium
TCCAGGAGCTGTTCCCGGGCGGCTTCACGCCCCAGATGGGCGGCACGGCGACCGATGCGTCGCTCGTCGCCGGCGTGCGCGGCCTCACGGCCGGCGGCTTCCACTGGGACCTGAGCGGCTCGGCCGGCCTGCATCGCACGGACCTGTTCATCCACGACACCGTCAACGCGTCGCTCGGTCCCGCCTCGCCCACCTCGTTCGACATCGGCGCGAACCGGCAGCGGGAGGTCAACCTCCACTTCGACGTCTCGTACGCCGTCAGCGACCGAATCAACCTCGCCGCCGGCACGGAGTGGCGGGACGAGCAGTTCGCCATCGTCCAGGGCGACCGCGAAGGGTGGCTGGTCGGTCCCTACGCGCGGCAGCGCTTCATGGCCGGCGCCAACGGGTTCTTCGGCTACGGGCCGCAGCAGTCGGGCACCTGGAGCCGCCACAACGTCGCGGCCTACGGCGACCTCGAGGTGAGCGGCGCGGACGGCGCGTGGACGCTGGGCACGGCCGTCCGCATCGAGAACTTCGAGGACTTCGGGACGACGACGAACGGCAAGGTGTCCGGGCGCTTCCGCTTCGTCCGGGCCAGCCTGAGCAGCGGGTTCCGCGCGCCCACCCCGGGCCAGCAGCACGGCTTCAACATCTCGAGCTGGTTCGACCCGACCATCGGCGACCTCGTCAACAACGCGGTCATCCCGTCGATCTCGGCGGTGGCGCAGTTGCGGGGCGGGGTGCCCCTCGGGCCCGAGCAGTCGGTCAACTACACGGCGGGCGTCGTGTTCGACACCGGCCCCTTCACGTTCACTGCCGACTACTTCCGCGTCGACGTGGCGGACCGGATCGGGATCACCAGCAACTTCCTGCTGACGGACGCCGAGATCGCCAACCTGGTGGCGGGCGGGTTCGACGCCGCCGAGAGCGTGCGCAACTTCCGCTTCTTCACCAACGCCTTCGCCACGATGTCGCAGGGCATCGACATCGTCTCCACCTTCACGCCGCTCGCGCTGCGGGGGAACACCGTCGTCAGCGCCGTCTTCAACTACACCGACACGCGGGTGACCGACAACCGCAGAGGTCTCCTCGACGGACGGCGGCTCGCCGAGTACGCCTACTCCCTGCCCCGCACGCGAGGGAACGTGGGCGTGACGCAACGCCTGGGCCGGGCCCGCCTGCTCGGCCGCCTCAGCCACTACGGCGGCTGGTACGACTACGACAGCGGCCGCGGCGAGATCTTCGACCCCTCGGGCGGCCTGGCGCAGGGCTTCTTCGACGGGCGGCCGATCCTCGACCTCGAGGTGAGCTTCGATCTCGGGCGGGGCACGACGCTGGCCGCCGGCGGCCAGAACGTCCTCGACACCTACTCGCAGGTATCCGCGCTCGCCAACTGGGTCGGCGAGCAGTACAGCGAATACACGCCGTGGGGCTTCAGCGGCGCCTACTACTACGTACGAATCGGCTACGGCTGGGGCAACTGACCCCTGGGAGCCTGCGCCGCAGAACGCCCACGGAGCGGGTGCCGCGGCGCGAACTCCCCGGACCGGTGGCGGCCGGGGCCGAACACGGAGCCTGCGATGGGCTTCGGCGGCGTCAAAAGAGCACCAGGAAGCCGCCGTCCGGCTCGGCGACGACGGCCGCCACGCTCCCTTCCGGAATCTCGGGCCCCGTCCCGCGATCGTCGGTCGGCCGGCCGGCGGCGTCGTAGAGCTGCCAGTGGAACGTTCCGCCCGACTGCCAGCCGGGGCCGTCCCCCCATGCCAGGAGCGTCTCGCCCCGCTCGTTGACGGCCACGGCGGGGTTCTTGCGCCGCCACTCGGCCGAGCCGTCCGGGGAGAGCGCCTCCTCCAGCTTGTCGAGCCGGTCGACGGGGCTCAGGAACACTTGGCCGGCATTCTCCCAGGCCACCGCGGCGCCGTCCGGCCCGGCGGCGAGGCTGGTCGTGGAGATGGGGCACGCGTTGATCCGCCAGTCGTCGATGCCGATGTCCTCGAACGTCCGGCCTGCGTCGCGCGAGGTGAGCAGGCGCTGACCGCGCCGGACGTTGTCGCCGGCCCCGCGGTAGGACACGTGGACCACGCCCGGCTCCTCGGTCAGGGCGCGCAGGCCGCAGCAGTCGCACGCCCCCTCGGCGGCGGCGCTGATGGGGCGGGCGGGCTCGAACGTCCGGCCGTTGTCGTGGGAGACGGCCGTCCAGACGGCGCGCTCGGCCTCGGGCGGCTCGCCCGTGTGCCAGAAGACGTAGACGCCCCCCTCGCGGTCCGCGGCGACGGTCGGCCCGGCCTCGACGCCTTCGCCGCCCGCGAGCGTGAACTGCCGCTCGAAGCCGGTGCCGGCGTCGTCCGTGCGGGTGTAGAGGAAGTCCGTGCGGCCCAGCTTGAACCAGACGACGTGCAGGCGGCCGTCGGCGCCGAGGGCCACCTGCCCGCCGTCGATCGGCCCGCTGCCGACCGCCGTCTCGGCCTGGCTGTTGACGTACTGGGGCTCCGACCAGTCCGCCTCGCCGGGGGCGCGCTTCACGTAGAGCAAGTCGCCGGACCGCGGCTCGCCCTGGAAGTAGACGACGTGGACTACTCCATCGTCGTCGACGAGGGCGCTCGGCAGGCGGCCGCCCTCGGGGAGGCGGAGCAGGGTGACCGTGTCGCTCAGGACCGAGGGACCGCAGCC
>JAPOWL010000488.1 GCA_026707615.1 Acidobacteriota bacterium
ACGCTGAGCGCTCCGAACACGAGGATGGGGGCCCGGATGCCCGCCTCGCGAAGCTCGATGCCCTCCTCGATGTCGGCGCAGGCGAGGGTCGGGACACCGCCCTCCGCCTCGGCCGCCTCCAGGGCCCGGGCCACCGCGACCGCGCCGTGACCGTACGCGTTGGCCTTGATGACGGCGATGATGCGCGGCGGCGGCGCGGATGCCGCGGCCAGGTACTCCCGGATGGCGCGATAGTTGGCCACCAGTCGCGCGAGGTCGACGACGGCGTGCGTGGGACGTACCACGGTCGGAGCGCCGCCGCCCTACGGCGGGTCGTCGGGGGCCAGCAGGCCGAACCGGGTCTGCTGCTTGAGGAAGGCCAGGCGCACCGTTCCCGTCGGCCCGTTCCGCTGCTTGCCGATGATGATCTCCGCGACGCCCTCGTTCTCGGGCTTCTCGTCGTACATCTCCTCGCGGAAGATGAACATGACGACGTCCGCGTCCTGCTCCAGCGCGCCCGATTCCCGGAGGTCCGCCAGCTGCGGCCGGCGATCCGCGCGGGACTCGGGCGCGCGGCTGAGCTGGGAAAGCGCCACGACCGGAACGCCGAGCTCCTTGGCCAGCCCCTTCAGGGCCCGCGATATCGACGCCAGCTCCTGCGTGCGGTTCTCGAAGCGGCCGCGGCCCTGCATCAACTGGATGTAGTCGATGATGATCAGGTCGAGACCGTGCTCGGCCTGGAGGCGGCGGGACTTGGCCCGCATCTCGAGCACGCCGATCCCCGCCGTGTCGTCGATGTGCACCCGCGCATCGTGCAGCCGGTCCATGGCCTCCGCCAGCCGCTCGAACTCGCCGCTGCTCAGGCGTCCGGTGCGCAGCCGGTGCGAGTCGACCTGCGCCTCGGCCGTCAGCAGGCGCAGGAACAACTGCTCCTTGGCCATCTCGAGGCTGAAGAAGCCGACCGTCTTGTCGGTCCTGGTGCCCACGTGCTGCGCGACGTTGAGCACGAAGGCGGTCTTGCCCATCGACGGCCGCGCCGCGACGATGACGAGATCCGCCGGCTGCAGGCCCGCGGTCAGGGTGTCGATGTCATCGAAGCCGGTCGGCACGCCCGTGACGAGGCCCTTGTGCGCCTGCAGTCGCTCGATCGCGGCGGCGCCGTCGTCGACCAGCGCGCTCAACGGAACGAAGCCGGCGTGGACACGGTCCTCGGCGATCGAGAAGATCTCCCGCTCGGCTTCGTCGAGCACCGATTCCGCATCCTGCTCGGCCCGATAGGCGGTGGTGACGATGCGGTTCGCGGAGTGGATCAGGCTGCGAAGGGTCGCGTTCTCCTTGACGATGCGGGCGTAGTGGTCGACGTTGGTCGAGCGCGGGACGCCGTCGGCAAGGGCCGCGATGTAGGCCGGCCCTCCGACGTCGTCGAGCGCTCCGGCCCGGCCCAGCTCGTCCTTGACGGTGACGAAGTCGATGGCCTGGCCCCGCTCGTTGAGGCCGACCATGGTGTCGAACACGCGCTGGTGCGCGTGCCGGTAGAAGTCGTCGGCGTCGACGAGCTCCGCCGCGACGTTGAAGGCGTCGTTGTGGATCAGGATGGCCCCGAGCACGCACCGCTCCGCCTCGAGGTTGTGCGGGAGCGGTCGCTCCTCGACCCCGGATTGAGAGCCGGCCATCGCGTGCTCGGGCGGGACAGCGCCGTTCCACGGCGCGGATTCCTACTCGGAATCGGTCTCGGAATCGGCTTCGTCTCCGGACCCGGTCTCGGCGTCCGTCGTGGCGGGAGCCGCGCCTTCCCCGCCCTCCCGCACCACGGTGACCTTCAGATCCGCGCTCACGTCCCGGTGGAGCTTCACCGGCACCACGAACTCGCCCAGTTCCTTGATGGGCTCGGTGAGCACGATCCGGCGCTTGTCGACGATGAGCTGCTGCCCTTCCAGGGACTCCGCGATGTCGGCCGAGGTGACCGATCCGTACAGCGTCCCGGTGCCGCCGACGCGGCGGGAGATGACGCACTCGGCGGCGGCGATCCGGGCCGCGACGCTGTGCGCGTCCTTCCGCTCCACCGCCTCCCGGGCTTCGGCCGCGACCCGCTCGCGTTCCACCTTGCGCCGATTGGCCTCGGTGACCGGCAGAGCCAGCTTGCGCGGCAACAGGTAGTTGCGCGCGTAGCCGTTGGCCACCTCCACGACGTCGCCGCGACCGCCCAGATTGTCGATTGGTTCCCGGAGGATGATCTCCATCATGGCCTTCGATCCCCCGTTCAGTCGGTGACGTACGGAATGAGCGCGAGCTGCCGCGCCCGCTTGACCGCCGTCGTCAGCTTGCGCTGGTGCTTGGCGCAGGTCCCGGAGATGCGCCGCGGCTGGATCTTGCCGCGCTCGGGAATGGCCATCATCATCACCCGCACGTCCTTGTAGTCGATGTAGTCGACCTTGTCGACGCAGAATCGGCAGACCTTGCGACGCCGAAACCCGCCGCGCCGAAACCCGCCGCCCCGTCCTCCGCGGCGGCCCCCGCGATCCTCGCTCATGACTCCACCTCCGACTTCGCCGCCTCGGGCTTCGCCTCCGCCGCGGGTTGCGCCTCAGCCGCGGGCACCGCCGTCGCTTCGGGCTCTGCGGCGGCCTCGCCC
>JAPOWL010000572.1 GCA_026707615.1 Acidobacteriota bacterium
TGAACGAGTACCCGAAGTCGACGGCGCGCGTGAAGTACTGCTCGGCGCCGTCCAGGCGGTGCGCGGCGTGCAGCTCCTCGGTCCGCAGCACGGCCAGGGCGTCGAACAGCTCGGGGCCGATCTCGTTCTGGCCGCCGTCGCCGCGGGTTGCCGAGAGCAGCACGGTCCGGTGGCCGTCCCCCTTCGACAGACGCGCCAGCAGCGCGTTGTTCTCGTCGTCGGGATGGGCCACGATCGACAGGAATACGCCCGTGCTGTTCAGCGCGCGCAGCGCCACCCCGAGCTCCGCCCGGCCCTCGCCGGAGACGACCGGCTGGGCCTGGGCCGCGGTCGCGCCGGCGAGGGCCAGGAGCGACGCGGCGAACGCTGTGAATCGATAGGCGTGCATGGTGCCTCCAGTGTGCCGTCCGGGCCGTGGCGAAGCGGCCCATCCCCGACGGCCACGCCGGCGATCGCCTCTCGGGAACCGGGGCGAGGCCTCCTTCGACCTTGCTCGAGCGACGGACGTGCCGCCAGGGGTGTCGAAGCCGTCGGGGCGGTACGTTCAGCTCTCCTGCAGCGTGCTCCTGCGGCCGCCGATTATCGACAGGAACTCTTGCCGCGTGGTCCGGTCGTCGCGAAACGATCCCAACAGGCGGCTGGTGACCATGCTGATGCCCGGCTTGCGGATGCCGCGCGTGGTCATGCACTGGTGCGCCGCCTCGATGACGACGCCCACGCCGCGCGGCGCCAGCACCTCCTGGATGGTGTCCGCGATCTGCGACGTCAGCGCCTCCTGGATCTGCATGCGCTTGGCGAACACTTCGACGAGGCGAACCAGCTTGGAGCTTCCGACGACGCGGCCGGTCGGCACATAGCCGATATGCGCCTTGCCCAGGATGGGAACGATGTGGTGCTCGCAATGGGACTCGAGGCGGATGTCGCGCAGGACGATCATCTCGTCATAGGAGGCGGGCTTCTCGAAGGTGGTGGTCAGCAACGCGACCGGGTCCTGGGCGTATCCGGCGAAGAACTCCTCGTAGGCGCGCACGACACGATTGGGCGTTCCCTCCAGTCCCTCCCGGTCGGGATCGTCCCCGGCCCACTCGATCAGGGTGCGAACGGCGGCCTCCGCCTCGGCGCGACTCGGCCGACGCCGCGCTTTCGACGCGGTGTGCGATGGGGTCGAGGTTCGGCGCTCGACGACTGCACTGTCCATATCGCGGGCCTTTCGTCAATGTCGGGCCGCCTCCGGTGGGCGGCTTCTTGCGGGAACAGGACGCAATGTTATAGTGTTGCGTATCCCCGCGGCAAGCTTGCGACAGCTAGGAGAGAGCCATGGCCAGATCGTCGATCCGACCCCGGCCCAGCACCGATCCGGACTGCCGCGGGCGGCACTCGCCACGCGAGAGGGTCGCGCTCGCGGTATCGATTTGCGAGGGGCGCGGCGTGCGGATGACGGCGCTGCGGAGGCGTATCCTGGAACTGCTGTGGGCAAGCGGTCGGCCGACGGGCGCCTACGAGTTGATCGAAGCGGTCACGCGCAGGGACTCCCGTCCGGTCGGACCGCCGACCGTGTACCGGGCGCTCGAGTTCCTGATGGCGCAGGGCCTGGTGTCCAGAATCGAGAGCCTGAACGCCTACGTCCCGTGCGTCCATCCCGAGCGCGACCACGATTGCCTGTTCTTCATCTGCAGCCGCTGCCGGACGTCGGTCGAGCTCGAGGATCCGCGGATCGGAGGACTGCTTGCCGAGGATGCCACCATCCTGGGGTTCGTAGCGACACGTCGCACGGTCGAGGTCGAGGGCATGTGTGCACAGTGCGCGGAAGTCGGGGTGGCGTAGGCGGGGTCCCGAGCCCGTGGAGGAATCGAATTGAACGACGCACGCCTTCCCGTAACCGTGCTCTCCGGTTTCCTCGGCGCCGGCAAGACGACGTTGCTCAACCACGCGCTGCACAACCGCGAAGGCCGCCGCGTCGCGGTCATAGTCAACGACATGAGCGAGGTCAACGTCGATGCGCAGCTCGTTCGCAACGGCGGCGCCGAGCTCAACCGCGTCGACGAGCGGCTGATCGAGATGTCCAACGGCTGCATCTGCTGCACGTTGCGTGAAGACCTGCTGGACGAGGTCGCACGCCTGGCGCGGGAAAGTCGCTTCGACTACCTGCTGATCGAATCAACCGGTATCTCCGAGCCGCTTCCCGTCGCGGCCACCTTCGCCCTGTCGGACGAGCTTGGCGCCCAACTGGGCGAGCTGGCCCGCTTGGACACGATGGTCACCGTCGTCGACGGCCCGCGTTTTCTTCGCGACTTCGGCTCCGGAGAAGACCTGCTCGATCGCGGGCTGGGGGTCGACGTCGAAGACGACCGCTCCATCGCCGAGCTACTCGTCGATCAGGTCGAGCTCGCCAACATTCTCGTGCTCAACAAGACCGACAAGATGAGCGGGGAGGAAGTCGCACGGTTGACCGGGATCCTGCGCAAGCTCAACCAGACGGCGACGTTGGCCCAGACGACCTACGGGCGGATTCCGCTCGACCTGATTTTCGATACGGGCCTGTTCGATTTCGAACGCGTCGAGCAAACGGCGGGTTGGCTTCAGGAACTGCAAGGCGGCCAC